>CAZKNM010000072.1:0-16644 GCA_964554135.1 uncultured Melioribacteraceae bacterium | reverse complement strand
ACGGTAAGCTTTACAGTAAATGATGGAGATGAAAACAGCAATACAGAGACGAGGACAATAAGTATAACTGCAGTAAATGATGCGCCGATATTGGAAGGAGTAGAGAGTACGGCATTAGTTTATACCGAGGGAGAAGGGGCTAAGCAGATAACCAACACGATAAGAGTAAGTGATGTGGATAATGCAACCATAGAGAATGCAACGATAATGATAAGTGGGAATTATCAAAGGGGAGAAGATATATTACATTTTTCAAATACAGGAAACATAAGTGGAACATTTAATGAATTAAATGGGACGTTGGAATTAAGAGGCAATGATACACATGAAAATTATATATCGGCGTTGAGAAGTGTATTTTATGAGAACGTGTCTGCAGATCCGTTTACCGACACACGAATGGTAATATTTCAGGTAAATGATGGAGAGTTGAATAGTGGGTATGTTTATAGATATATTCAGATAATCAAGGTAAACCAAGCGCCTGTAATAAGCGGCTTACCCGAAGAAGTAACATTTGTCTGCGGTGAATGTGCCATAGTAGATATTTGCGCTTGTGTGAGTGATGTTGAATCATCACATAGCCAGTTAACTTTTCAATTTACACCAAGCCATAGTTCATTAGTAGTGAGCTATAATTCTAGTACTGGGAAAATAATGATAATGGCAGACGAAGGGTTTTCAGGAGAAGTAGATTTATTGGTGCGAGTAACCGATCCTGAAGGTGCATATGCAGAGAAGACAATAAGAGTAACAGTTGAAGCGGCAGTAGGAATAGAAGACTTAGAGATACCAACGGACTATATATTATATCAAAACTATCCTAATCCATTCAATCCAAGTACAACAATAAGGTACGGACTGCCGTGGGAAAGTCGTGTGACAGTAGTAATTTATAACATGCTTGGACAACAGGTTGCAATACTGGTAAATGAAGTAAGAAATGTAGGTTACCATGAAGCAATATGGAATGCTGGAAACTTTACATCTGGGATATATCTGTATATGATAAGAGCTCAAGCTTTGAATGGAAGCGGGCAGACGCAGATTGTAAGGAAAATGATTTTAGTTAAATAGGGAATCAGATGTAGACGAAGAAATGTAAGACCTGCCGCATCAGGCGTGTGTGAAAAACCAAATATAAAGCCGGTATTAGTTTTAGCCGGCTTTTTTATTAGAGATTATTGAAGAGAAAAGCCGACACTACTTTAAGTGACTTGTTTTAACCGGTTTCAACGCTGTAATAATTTGTTTGGTGTTTTGTTTTCATTTATTATATTTAGATTAACCTAAAAATAAAAGCTTGACTTCCCATTGGCGCAAAAAAAAATTTCAATGACGGGTTCATATGATGAAGTTGCGGGTGCCTGTAAAAATATCCGTAACTTCTGCGAAGATAGTAAAGTATCAAAAGATATTTGTGATAAAATTGAGATTTGTTTAACCGAGGCATTGAATAATGTCATCAAACATAGTTATAAGGGGGAATCAGACAAGGAAATAGAGATCAAAGTGAGAAAAAAGAGAAAGATTTTTGAGATTGATATTTTGGATTCAGGTGAAGCTAGAAGTTGTTTCGAAAAACCCAAACTGGAATTTGATCCGAAAGATATTGAAAATCTGCCTGAGAGCGGTATGGGTCTTTTTATAATTGAAGAGATAATGGATGAAACTCATTATAGAATACAAGACGGTAAAAATATTTTTACTATGAGGAAATTTATATTATAGACTGCCTGCCGACACATCGCATAGAATTACTATTGACTTGAACATTAAACCATAATTAACTATTTAAGTGTCTAAATGTGAAATAATCTTTGTATTAAAATGAAATTTTTCCTCATTCTATTAATATTTAACGCTATCTTATTTGCTCAAGATACTACAGTCAGCCAGGCATTCAAACCGTCGAAATTTTTATCCGCCGCTCCATTAATAAAAGTAAAATACCCATCATATCCGCTTCGTGCTGGATTCGCATTAATTAAAGAAGCAAATGAGGGTGATCCCTTTGCTCAACATGAATTGGGATTAAGATATATTTTGAAACAAGGTTTCCCTGCCGATACCGCTAAAGGGATATTGTGGATTAAATGTGCGGTTGATCAGGGTATCCCGGTTGCGAAATATAATTACGGAATTTTACTCAACAACGGTATTGGGATTGAGTGGGATCCGTTTGAAGCGTATAAGAATTTTAAAGCCGCCGCTGAGTTCGGTATGCCGGAAAGTGAATTTGTATTTGGACTTTATTTCACGGATAATTTTGTTGTGAATAGAAATTTATCAGAAGCGTACAAGTGGATTAAGAAATCTTCTGATTCCGGGTATGAACCTGCGAAAGAAGCGCTTAAGCAGTTTGATAGGATGGGGATAAATGCTGGTAAGGAAAACGAGAATAAAGACAAATCCACTAAAACATCGGCAAAAAATTTAGGACTTTCAGAGTCGTCGATACTGATGGAGCAGGAATGGGAATTGGATTTTTACGAATTTGAGGGGGATAAATCGGTTGTTACTTCTGAAGACGAAAAAGTGAAAGAAATATTCGCTAAAAATCAGAAAGAATTGAAAAGTCTACTGGGGATAACTCAAATACTTGATCCAAATTTCCGGGATACAAGCGGTGTCGGATTAATCAGGTTCGCTGCGGAATCGGGAAGTCCCGAAGCATTATTATTTTTGGGTAGAGGTCATGAAAAAGGGATTATTGTTAAGAAAGATATCATTCTTGCCGCAGTTAATTATTTGAGAGCGTTTAGATTGGGATCTTCAAAAGCGGCAGAGCAGTTGATTAAATTAATTCGGTCGGAAAATTTTTTCGATCAAATGAAAAATAGAATCGATTCCGGGGATACCGATGCAATGTATGTTTGGGCCGGGCTGGTTGCCATTGGATTTGATTTTCAATTATCTGAGAAACAAGCTTTCGATCTGTTGGTTAATGCAAGTGCAAAAGATAATGTTTATTCGTTAATTGAAATCGGATTGTGTTATTATTCGGGAAAGTTGGTAGAACAAGACAAACAGAAAGCTTTGGTATATTGGAATATAGCCTCTGGGAAAGGGAGTAAGGAAGCAGCGGTTAGAATTGCTTTAGCTAATCTCATTGAATCAAATACCGATAGCAATTTGAACGATAATCTTTCAATCCTTAATACAGCTTCGAACCAAGGATCGGTATTAGCCCAGACAGCATTGGGATATTGCTATGAAAAAGGAATTGGAGTTGTTAAGAATAAAGCAGTTGCAGCCCGTTTCTACAGGTATGCTTCACAAAGAGGAAGTGAGACAGCTTACTATTCATTAAAGAGAATGTATGATGAAATTAGACCTGACGGTGATGAGTTTCGTATCTACGAGGAATGATTATTTCCGTTTTAAGATGATTAATGTTAGGTCGTCACTTTTTGAAGCATCTCCTCTGAACATAGAAATTTCATTAAGTACCTGATCTTTTAGTTGATACGGATTCATATCAGAATTTTGTCTGATGATTCTTTTGAGTGTATTTAATCCGAATTGAGATTTATTTCTGTTCATTGTTTCGGTAACACCATCTGTATAGAAAACTAAAATATCATTCTTCTTCGGAGATACTTTTACTTCCTCAAGTACTTTTTCGAAAGTGCCTTTATCGTTTAATCCGATTCCCAGTCCAGTGGGGTTTAATTCGTCAAATTCATCATCTTCATATCTGTAATGTAAAACTGGGGAATGACCTGCACTGCAAAGCCTAATGCTGCCGCGTCCGTCTATGCTTGCAACAATTATTGTCAGGAAATATTCTTTACGTAAATTTTTGGAGAAATATTTTTTTAAATTAATGAGTACATCTTTAATATTATTAAAATTGGTTACAAGCAATTGAATAATGGCTTGAACACGTGTCATATACAATGCAGCACCCATTCCCTTGCCTGAAATATCACCTATAATAATAAAAGTTTTGTTTTTATCCGTCTGTGATTCAATAATGTCGAAGTAATCACCTCCAACTTCTTTGGCTGATTCATAGTAAGCTGCGATATCATAATATTTGTTGGTCGGTGGTTGTTGGGGAATTAGGTCGGATTGTATTTTACGTGCTATGTCAAGTTCATCTTTGGCTGTCAGTTTATCAGCTAACTCGAAAGCAATTAACAGATTAAAGATTAAGAAAGCGATTATAACGTAACTGTCAATTTGTTGTGCATACCCTACAATGAAAAAAAGAAGTGCGGCGAGGTAAAATACTCTTCTGGCAGGTTTTAGTTTAAGTAAAAAAGCGTTGAATAAATTTCTTGCAAATATTAATGCACGTGAGAATTTATTTTTCGATTTATCTGTTTTAGGTAAATCTGCTGCAAAGAATTCGTAGACTTCGGCAGATTCTTTCTTTATTAATTTTTGTATCTCTTCGAAACTTAAGTCGCTGGTGTAAAGATCGAAAATTCGTTTTATAAGGTTCTGCTTTGCCAAAATAGTATTACCTGTTGTTTTATATATAAATTGTAAAAATGAATTAATAGGAATAATAATTTCAAAAATTTAGACGGATAGAATGACTATTAGTTTTCTTTATTGATTAGCAACATTTATCAAGATAGGTCATATATATGGTTGGCAACCTGGATGCATCTCGTTCTTACTTAATTAAATTAAGATCTAAATACTTTGGAATTATTTCTACCAATATTGTGTTAATCTTTCATTGGATATAAAATTTTCTAATAAACATAGATTAATTGGGAAATTTTGGTAATTATTCCAAGTTACTATATATTTCAAGTGTAAAAATGATTTATTCAGATTTTAGGACTTGAAATCTGATATTAGACATTCATTATAAAGGGTTGAGATGTTCTGGAAAATCATATTATTCATACTAATGACGCTTGTGGTAATTTCCGGGATAGCATTCCCCGTTGTTTCGCAACCTGTTTTGTGGTATGATTTCCCGCTGATTGAAGGTTTAGGTGAAAAAGCGAAAATAATCTTTTTCCATGTTCCAACTGCCTGGATATCAGTTCTTGCTTTTTTGATGTCGATGATTTATGGCATTAGATATTTGCGAAATAATGATTTGGATGAAGATACAAAGTCTCACGCAGCATTACAGATTGGAATGGTATTTACAATATTGGCAACAGTAACGGGATCTATTTGGGCAAAGTTTGCATGGAATTCATTCTGGAATTGGGATCCTCGCGAAACAAGTATTTTCATTTTGTTATTGATTTACGGATCATTATTTGCACTTCGCTCGGCTGTTGAAAATGAGGATAAACGGGCTAGACTTTCCGCGGTTTATTCTATCATCGCATTTTTGACCGTTCCGTTTTTCATATTTATTATGCCTAGAATTATGATAGGTCTTCATCCCGGTTCGCTTGAATTGGATCCGAATACAGGGGAAATTATTCAAGGTACCAATACTGTGATTGATTTTAAAATGAGCTGGAATATGAGAGTAGTTTTCTTTATGTCTCTTGCTGCGTTCACGATATTATATTTCTGGGTGTGGATGTTAAATTATAAAACTCTCATTGTTAAGGATAAACTTTCAAAGAAATTAATCTGAGGTGTAAATTGGAAAGTTTTTATGATTTCTTGTCGGCAAATTCAATTTTCATTGTGCTTTTTATTGTGTTGGTTATTTGGTTTGGAATATTTTTCTTTCTATTAAGAATTGATAAACGGTTAAAAACTATTGAGAAGGATCTCAAGGAGAAATAAAGTTATGCAAAATAAATATATTGTTGGCGGTTTTATCATTGTGGTTTTTCTAGGAATAATGGTATATCTCTTTACTCAAACAAATATTAAATATGAAAATGACTTTTCTAAAGTGTTAACATCCGGCAGGACAGTAAGAGCTACAGGTGTGTGGGTTAAAGAGAAAAGTTATCATATTGACAAAGAAAAAAACATTTTTTCATTTTTTATGAAAGACAGCAAAGGAGTAGAACTTAAGGTAATATATGAAGGAACAATCCCCAATAATTTTGAATCTTCAACTAGTGTAGTTGTTACGGGAAAATTCGGCGACGGTTATTTTCATGCAACGGATATCTTAACAAAATGCCCTTCTAAATACGAGGCAAAATATTCCGAAGATTCCACCACATAATTGATCAGCTAAAGGAGAAAATTAAATGATTGGAAATATAATTTTAACACTGGCTCTATTCGCCGGTGTTTTTTCGGTTATAATGTTTTATCTCACTTACCGCGGATATGAGAATACTCTCAAGATGGCAAGAATAAGTTATCATGCTATGACAATTCTTGTAATCTCAGCAAGTGTTTTTCTTCTTTACGCGATACTAACTCACCAATATCAGTATCAATATGTCTTTAATTACAGCGGAAACGATTTACCGACTGGACTTCTCATGTCAACCTTTTATGCCGGTCAAGAGGGGAGTTTTTTACTTTGGGCTTTCTTCGCAGTAATAATCGGGTTGATGTTACTAGAGTATACGTCTAAGCGTGGTGATCTCGAACCTCGTGTAATGACCGTATTTACATTAGCCGCTGTCTTTCTTTTGATCATGGTTAATCCGTTGTTGAAGAGCCCTTTTTCATACATTTGGTCTCAACCGGATTATATCGACCTAAAATTTATCAATCCGGCTTACATTTCTTTACCGTTTTTGACAAACTTTCATTTTCAAGATCCGGGTTCCGGTCAGCATTTCATTAAAATGAGCTCCGATTTATATTCTGTTTTAATGAGTAATGGAATTACAATTAATGATTTCATCGTACAAGGGAAAGGATTGAATCCGCTTTTACAGAATTTCTGGATGCAGATACATCCACCGTTGCTGTTCGTCGGTTTTGCAATGTCGGCGGTTCCTTTTTCATTTGCATTTGCAGCTATGATGAAGAATGAATACCGCGAGTGGATTAAACAGGCATTGCCTTGGGTACTTGCATGTGCAATGGTATTGGGATTGGCTATTATGCTAGGCGGTTATTGGGCATACGGTGTTTTAGGATGGGGTGGTTATTGGGGTTGGGATCCTGTAGAGAATTCCAGTCTCGTACCTTGGTTAATCGGTGTAGCATCGATTCATACATTATTGGTTCAGAAAAAAACTCAAGCTGGAGGCGGCGCAGGAAGATTTGTAAAAACCAATTTGATCTTAAGTGTGCTTACTTTTGTATTGGTACTTTATAGTACCTTCCTAACTCGCAGCGGAATATTGGGTGATGCTTCCGTTCATTCTTTTGTCGATCCGGGTATGATGGTTTATTTCTTTCTCATTTTATTCATGGTTGTCTTTGCCGCACTCGGTATCGGCGGATTAATATATAGATGGAAATATCTTACCGCAAACTTTGAACATGAAGAAAATATGTTATCACGTGAACTTGCTCTTTTTACCGGTTCGGCGGCTTTGATCGCTTCGGCGGTGATAATACTTGTAGGTACTTCCGCACCAATATTTGGGCAGGCTGTAGAAACAAGATTTTATAATGAGCTCAATCTGCCTATAGCGATTATTATAGGGATTATCAATGGCTTGAGTCTTTTGCTGAAATGGAAATTTACAGATGGAAGAGACATTTTGAAGAATTCAATTTTTTCAATATCTGCCTCATTAATTACGACTGTACTTATTATTGTCCTTGGCGGAGTGTATGGTTTGATGCTGATTATTTTCACATTCGCCACAACCTTTGCTTTGTTTGTTAATTTGGAAATCGCATACAAAATAATGCAAGGAAGAAAGATTGCATTGGGTGCGTACATTTCTCATGTTGGAATAGCATTATTTTTACTTGGTGTAATATCCACCGGAGGTTATACGAAGGATAAACAAGTAGAACTTGTAAAGGGAGAAATGACAGATGTTTTTGGTTATGATCTAACTTTTACTGGTTACAACATTATCGATAACGGAAAAAAATATGCCTTCAATGTTGAAGTTAAAAAAAAGGATGATTCCTATATCGTATCGCCTGTTATGTATGTTGCAGAGTTTAATAACAGTTTAATGCGAGAACCGGATATTTTAAATATGGTTACAAAAGATTTTTATGTCTCCCCGATCAGTTATTTTGAAGGCGGAGGCAGTTCTGCAGGCAATGTGGTCAATTTGAATAAGGGTGGAAGTTACAGCTTCAATAATGCTGAGATTACTTTTGTTGGATTCGACTTTCCTCAAGATGCAATGTCTTCCATGATGAGCGGTAGTCAATTTCAAATCGGGGCAAAACTATCGGTGGTTTATAATGGTAAAACCTATGAAGCCGAACCTTTAATGAAAGTAACCGGTGGTGAAAAATCATTTATTCCGGTTGAAATACTCGAAGCTAATTTAAAAATAGAAATGACAAGCCTTGATGCCGCAGGAAAGATAAGCGTTATATTCTCTTCATTAGACGATTCTTCCGGTTCATCTGGTATACCGAAAGAAATCTTAACAATAGAAGCAAGCGTAAAACCTTTTATTAATTTAGTTTGGCTGGGCGTTATTGTAACAGTAATAGGATTTCTTATCTCCGTTGTAAGAAGATCGAAAGAATCACTGCAATAATTTTTTAATTATTTCAAAGGCGGTCTTTGTGCCGCCTTTATAATTTACTTACACAACATATTGCCAATCTAATTTGATTCTTCTATTCGGTAATTTTATTCAAACCAAAAAAATGAAATTGATAAAACAATTTGATGGAGTTTTAGCGAACTGATGGGTAGTTAAGATGACCATCCAATTTATTTTAAACTTAAGATTACTCTATCTTCATTTTTATTCAAATTGTCCATTACTTTATACACATTACAGCGTCTAATATGCAAATATTTACGAGAAAATGGATATATTTATTGGCACTTTAGTTGTCGGAATAAAGAGTAAATTTCTAACAAAAGTGAGAGTATAAAATGAAGAAGCTTATCTTGATTTTCATTTTTTGTTTTTCAGTGACATCTTTCGCACAAAGAAATTCAGCTTCACTTAAACTCGGTTTGTTCGATCCCGGTGCTACAGCGGGCGGTTTTATAATCGGTTATGAAGGGGGTAGAGTGATCGATGAAAATTTCAGCATCGGCTGGAGCGTTGATTGGTTTAGAAAAAATTATGTTGATGAAGCTCTCGTTCGCGAGTACAACGATTTCGATAATCTTGCAATCGGCACGATAAATGAGTTAAGGGCTAAGACAAATCTTCACGAAATACCTGTAATGTTCACTATGCGTGCTAACTTTCCATTAGGATATAGAGCATATGTGTATCTCACCGGCGGTATCGGAGCGGAAGTATTGTTAATCTGGTACAGAAATTTTGAAAATCCGAGTGATGATGAATTTAAAGGTGCATTCGATTTCAGCTGGCGGATAGGTGCCGGAATAAATTATGAACTTGGTCATCGTTCAGACTTAATTGCGGAATTAACCTACCATTCATCCGAACCGAGCTGGACATATGAAGTGTACGATTTGAATACCGATAGGAGACGTACTTTCGAACGCAGATTTGATATGAGCGGTATTATGGCGAGAGTAGGTTTTAGATTTTTCTTTTAATAAAAATTTCGAAATGTAATTAAACCTGGGCCGGTTATACCGGCTCTCTCTTATTTAATAATGTATTTTATGATTTCCATCGTCAATAAAAAATATCGACTAGTTTTTGAGTGATTATATAGATATCAAGATCAAATAAACACCCCCACAAATTACCAGCACACCGCAGATTTTCTTGATACGCAGAATTGCTTTAGATTCTTCACTCCAATTCAGATATTTTTGCACTTTTCCGGTTAATGTTCCTGCGCCAACGATTACTGAACAATGCCCCAATCCGAAAGCCAAAAGGAAAGTCACTGCCAACGGATAATTTGTTTGCGCTGTTTGAAATACAATGCCTAGCACCGGCGCCATATAAGCAAAAGTGCAAGGCCCTAATGCTAATCCAAACAACAATCCTAAAATAAAAGCCGCCAATATTCCGTTGGTTTTTGTTTGCTTTAAACCTGCATTGTTCCAATCAAGCTTTATAATGTCAAGAAGATAAAGCCCAACTAAAAAGAAAATTCCAGCAACAAGGTAATTACCAATGCCGCCAATATCTCCCATAAGCCTTCCGAGTGAGGCGGTAATCAGGCCGATAAGAGCGATAGTTATAAGGATTCCAATGGAAAATATTAAGGAGATATAAAATGTTCTGCCAACGGAAATTTTACCTTGGGAGCTTATAAATCCAACAATAAGCGGGATGCTCGAAAGATGACATGGTGAGAGCAATATAGATAAAACTCCCCATGCAAATGAAGCAAGAACGGCTAACCAAATTGCTCCTGTCATAGCTTCGTACAACGAAGTAAAAATAGTTTCGACCATATTAATTTTCGTGTTCGATAGGATTTAAACCTTTCCCTTGAAGAATTTTATCTATTTCTTCTTCGGGGTAAAATCCTTCATGGCGATGGAACTCTTTTCCGTTTTCATCGAGGAAAACTTGAGTGGGGATAACTCTTATTTTGTAATATTCGGCAAACTTTCTTTGCTCTTGTGTCCACACATCATAAAAAGTTACCTTGACCTGAGCGCCGTAATTCTTCTCGATGTTTTTCATTATTGGCTGCATCATCTTACATGGGATGCATTTTACCGAGCCTAGCTCAATAAATGTTACTTTTGCTTTGGAGCTTTCTTTTGACTCTTTAATTTCTTTGCCGCTTTGCGCTTCGCATCCGTTTGTAAAAAGAGTTAATAAAAGTAACACAGTTAATAATCTTTGAACAATCAAATGAACTTTAGCTTTTATTGTCATTTTATTCTCCTTTTAACCAGTTTAGAATTTGTTCATCTTTAGGAATAATGCCATAACTTTTTACCTTTTCGTTTACTACAAGTGCCGGGGTCATCATAATACCATAGCTCATCATATCGTTTATATCTTCTATTTTTGCAATTTCAGCTTCGATATTATTTTTTGTTACAACGTCTCTCACCTTTGCTTCGAGAGTTCTACATTTTGAACAGCCGGGACCAAGTATTTTTACAGATAACATTTTATTCCCTATTTTTTATTAATATGTAATTAACTATTTCATTTATCTTTTCTTCCATTACTGGAGTTTTCCCTTTTATAATCTCAAAATCTGTCGTATTGATGTGTTTATAATTAGTAATACCTCTCTGCTTTAGGATTTCCTCTGCACAGTTTGTCGGACAACCATCCAGCACAATTATGTTTATGTATTCTTCTTTAGATTTTTCCGCAAACCTCTCATCAATTGAATACCTTACAAGGCACAACATTTTTGCCTTACCGCTCTGCATTAGTTTACGTGCAACTAAATCCGAATATGAACCGGTTCGATGCACCTGAACAAGCTACAATTCCTATTTGTCCTTCTGTCATTTTAATGAGCTCCCAATGCTATTTTAATTTTATTGTATAGATTTTCATCCCTTACAAATCTTTTTACTTCCATATTCTTTGGATCGAAGATTACAACTGTGGGTATAAATTCAACTCCATACTTCGATTGTAAATCGAAATTCGTAAAGCAGTCCACAACAGCATAATCAAACAAATCAGGTTTTTCTTTTTGCAGCTTTTGAATTTCAGCTTCCTGTTTGTAGCACATTTCAAGCGTACATTCGCAAGACATTGATGTTGAAAAGACAATTATCTTTTGGTGAGGAGAATTGATAATCTTATCATAAAAATAATTTCCTGTTACCGAATTAAATTTATTGTTAACTGAACGGAATGCTTTTTTAAGCGAATCAACATTTTGTTCGGAATTAAGTAATTCTCTAAAGTTGCTGAGTTCAGTTTTAATTTCCGATAAATTTAATTCGTTCTTTCCCTTTGTTTCGATTAAATCAATTGATTTTTCAATTAGCTCCAACTTATTTTCACCCGGTAATTGTGAATTGAGAAATCCAACATTAATTTCACTGATAGTGTCTCTAAGTTTTTCAACATTACTTTGTGCAAGGAGAGAAATACCGAGCAGAATTAGAAGCAATAATTTATTAATCATAATTTTTCTTTCCAGGAATTATAGTGCAACCAAATTCATTTTTTCCCACAAGTATCTATTTTACCGCTTTTACCTTTGAAGATTCTGTTTGCTCAAGGATATCTGCAGTAAAAGATAACCTTAATTCTGGATTCGCTACATCATTCGAAAAGACATAAACATACTTTTTTTGATGTCCTTTCCTTCCAGATGAATTAAATATCACATTTATTTTGGTCGATTCACCGGGTAATAAATTACTTTTCTCGGGTTTTACGGCAGTACAACCGCAACTTGCTCGAACATTTTTAATTATTAATGTATCTCCCCCCTTATTTTGTACAACAAAATCACGACTTACTTTTTCACCGGCTTTAATTTTTCCAAAATCATATAGACTTTGCTCAGCAAAAATCTTTGCCCCGGCTCGCTGTGAATAAGCAATCGATGCAAAAAGACAAATAAGAATGAATACCTTTTTCATATTTTTACCTTTAGTAAAGTTTAAGACAAATTGTTACCAATAAATCGTATTTGAAAACCATCAAAGTATTTCCAAAACTATATACCCATTTTGCAAGCGAAACAGTATTTGGGTTTTATATATTTCGTTTCAATAACCAATTACTACTATTAACATAGTTAGTACACTATCAAAACCTCTATTTTGCCAATGACATTATTTTTTCTATTTCCACTCTTATTCCACGCTCGGATAATTTACCGCCCGTCTGTATTATTTTTCCGTTTAATGTAACAACTGGTGTTTGAAATTTTTCTTGCTGAATTCCTTCCATAATTTCTTTGTAAGAAAATGATTCGGGAGAAAATATTTCAATCAGCTTCATATCAAAGGCATCTCCCAGACGGTCTTTTAATTTTTTAGAAACCAGATCAACTGCATACTGCCAGCTTTTTTCATAGCTGCACGCTCCGGCTGGCATAACGAATATTTTTATATCGAATTTCTTTTCCATTCTTTCTATCTTAAAGCCGGTATCAACAATACGGACATCTCAGCGCTTCTTGCTACATTGTGGCTAACGCTTCCTATAAACAATTCATTGATAAAACCACGTCCTTGACTTCCCATTACAATCAATGTATACCCATCTTTAGATTCATTAAGAATTTCTTGTGTAGGATTGCCGTAAGGAATTTTTATCTTAACATCCACAGCTCCTTTTTCAAGTAAAACATTTTTACGCATTTCAAGTCGTTCTGTATCAATTCTGCTAAATTTATCTAACTTCTCTTTTAGATGTTTATCAATTTTTGTTTTATCCTGAACGTGAAGCAGTGTAACACTCTTACAGCCATCCTCAACTATTCTTTCTACATAAACAAAAGCCCTATGAGCTGTGTCTGAAAAATCGGTGGCATAAAGAATTTTTTCTCTGAAATCTGCACAAGAAGGTTTCACGCATTTCTCGCCGTTTACCTCAGTTACTTTTGTTCTTATTAGCAGGAACGGTTTCTCGTGACTATGCAGTACTTCGGAAGTAACGCCGCCGATCCTAAATAACATATGACTTGCAGCGCTTTCACCGTGAGACCCTACAACTATAAGCGATACATTCTTTTCCTGTGCAACTCTTTTAATTTCTTCCGAAGGAATTCCCGGCGCTATTTCAAGCGTTGTGTTAAACCCTTCTTTCTTTATAATGTTTTGCTGTTTTATAAGAGCCGGTTCAACAGAATCTTTTATGAGATATTTTAATGAATCTATATGTCTTACTCCAAGAGCATAGAATAAAATTACTTCTTCAATGCCGACTGATTTGAATCCCTTCATACAAGTTATAACACTGTCGGATACCGGCGATAAGTCCGATGCTATTAGAATTTTCTTAAATATTTCTATTCTCCTTAAAAATTGTAAAAGTTTTCTTATGCTGTTTCATTAACAAAGTATCTTTTCTGAAACCATAGCGCTACGTTAACCAAGCTAATAAGAACAGGTACTTCAACCAACGGACCGATTACTGCTGCAAATGCTTCACCTGAATTGATACCGAATACAGCAACAGTAACGGCAATTGCTAATTCAAAATTGTTGCTCGCTGCAGTAAAGGATAAAGTAGCAGATTGCTCGTAATTCGCCCCCACTTTTTTGCTCATATAAAAAGAAACTAAAAACATGACGACAAAGTAAATCAGAAGAGGAATTGCTACTCTAATAACATCCAGTGGGAGTTCAACTATGAATTCACCTTTCAAGGAAAACATTACAATAATTGTAAAGAGCAAAGCAATCAAAGTAATGGGACTGATTTTAGGTATAAATTTAGTCTGATACCAGATTTTATTTTTAATTCTGATAAGTGTAAATCTGGTTATGATGCCAGCTAAAAATGGAATTCCCAGATAGATAAATACACTTTCTGCAATTTGACCGATTGTGACTTCAACGGTTGTTCCCTGTAAACCAAACCAAGTCGGAAGGATGGTAATAAAAACATATGCATAAACAGAGAAGAAAAGAACTTGAAATATTGAGTTGAAAGCAACCAATCCCGCAGCATACTCAGAATCACCTTTCGCGAGTTCGTTCCACACGATAACCATGGCAATGCAGCGTGCAAGCCCTATCATTATTAAGCCGTACATATAATTCGGAAGGTCGCTTAAAAGCAAAATCGCTAAAACGAACATCAAGATAGGACCGACTACCCAGTTTTGGATTAAAGACAATAATAGAACCTTCCAATTACGAAAGACTTTTCCTAACTCTTCATACTTTACCTTCGCAAGGGGAGGATACATCATTAATATCAAGCCTATTGCGATCGGAATATTTGTGGTACCTAACTGGAATAAATTCCAGAAATCCACAATACGCGGGAAGAGAAAACCGGAAAGAACTCCCACGAACATTGCGAGAAATATCCAGAGTGTCAGAAATCGGTCGAGAAATGATAGCTTTTTAGATACAGCTTCCATTTTTTCTCCTTTTTATTATTTAGCTGCTTCGAGTATCCAGTTTGTTAATGTCGATTGAGTTGGAATTTTACCACTGCTTATCACTTTACCGTTGATAATTAAACCCGGTGTAATCCATATTCCAAGTTCGCCGAACTTATTCCGGTCTGTAACTTTCTCGACAAATCCTTCGATTTCATTTTCGAATATTACGTCTTGGCACATAGCTGCAAGTTTTTCGCAGTTCATGCAGCCGGGTCCGAGTACTTGAACGTGTACCATGTTATTTCTCCTTTCGTAATTCTTTCTCGTAAAATTTCCGAAATTCTTTTTCTATTTGATCTCTAACTTCACGGAAGTTACTTAATACTTTTTCCTTTGTTCCGGCAAAAAGAGATGGGTCTTCAAATCCGATATGAATATTGTGCTTCACCTTTCCAAAAAATACCGGGCATGTTTCTTTAGCATTATCGCAAACCGTTATTACATAATCAAAGTCGTCTCCTAAATATTCAGCCACATCGGCGGGGACATGTCCGCTGATATCAATCCCGGCTTCTTTCATTACTTTAATTGCATTTTCATTAACTCTCGAAGCAGGGAGAGTGCCGGCGGAATAAACTTCCAGGTTCCGATCAAATGATTGAAGAAATCCATGTGCCATCTGGCTGCGGCATGAGTTGCCTGTGCATAAGATTAGTATCTTTGTCATGAGAAGTCCTTTTTAATCTGTTATCTCAATTTCAAAATCCCCGGCACCGGGAATGACAAATTCGCAAATTTTTTTTTCAAGAAGTTCTTTTTGTATGAATATTTCCAAATCCCGATCAATAAATTTTTCAAAATCGGCTTCGTTTACTTGAACTGCTAAATTCCCTGGCGAACACATCCGACCGGATGTAAGCATTACTGCTTTTCATCATCCTTGAACTTCATAGAAATTACCGATGGTAATAGTTTTACCGTTGGTACGGATATACTCTTCCAGTCTTTGATCAATCTTAATATTTTTCATATTCATAAAATTATCTCAAAATATAATTCCATATATCAGACCGCTTATTGTAGCCATTATAACAACAAGCGATACATAGACTACCGTTTTCTGTGTACCGATAACACTCCTTATTACCAGCATGTTAGGAAGTGATAATGCCGGGCCAGCCAAAAGCAATGCCAATGCAGGTCCTTTTCCCATTCCGCTGTTTATCAATCCTTGGAGGATTGGTATTTCGGTCAGTGTAGCGAAGTACATGAATGCGCCTGTTATCGATGCAAAGAAATTAGAAAATAAAGAATTTCCACCCACAAGAGATGTAATCCATTCGTTTGGAATTATTCCATGACCTCCGTTCGGTGATCCTAGCAAGAAACCTGCAACTAATACACCCGCTCCGAGAAGCGGCATGATCTGTTTTGCAAAA
This sequence comes from uncultured Melioribacteraceae bacterium, assembly GCA_964554135.1. Taxonomy (GTDB): domain Bacteria; phylum Bacteroidota; class Ignavibacteria; order Ignavibacteriales; family Melioribacteraceae; genus CAZKNM01. The sequence goes on along the minus strand of CAZKNM010000072.1, from coordinate 322 downwards.
TTCCAGCTTTCTCCCATCCACTCATTCGGTTCACCCTTACTGAATGAAAGAATTACCGAAAGAATTATTACTGCTACTGTAAATGGAATGATAGGGTGAGAGCTGAATGCAAATCCTAGACCCGCAACGATAATGCTCCCCACAATAATCATAATTTTATTGAGCCTAAGAATAAATAATAGGGAAAGCATGAAAAGAATACCGAAGATTCCGGTTATGATCCATTTGTTTGCAAATATGAAATACCAAAAACCATTCGCTGTGTCAGGCTTGCCCCAATTAACGAAAACAAGGATTGCCACCAAAACGAAGAAATGAAATG
>CAZKNM010000071.1:3550-16866 GCA_964554135.1 uncultured Melioribacteraceae bacterium | reverse complement strand
AGATATTATTAATCCGTTGGTATTCGGCCAATCAATATTATCCCAACCAACGATCCAAATATTATTTTCATCTATCCCCCAAACACAATCAAGAGATAAAGCGCCTTGTTCAATATCCTCGTATAGATTAATCTCATTCCAAGAGATTCCGTCAAAGTGCCATAATGATCCTCTACTTGAAGAATTATGCCCGCATATCCAAACATCGCTCGGCGAACTAGCCCATATGGAAAACATTAATGTTTGTACACTTTCGGGATACCTTAGAGTATCCACCGTCCAGGTCATCTCCCTCGGGTCTTTGAAAGGTTGCGGCTGTGGTTCACTCGTTTGGCTGCAGCTTAATATTACTACTACTAATGCGGCTATCATAAATATTTGCCTTTTTTTTGAAATAATTATTGCCTGTTTCATTTTATCTATTCACGTTATTAAACAATCAATTTTATTTGCACTTTGGAACGGCGTGACAGCGCCGTTCTTTTATATAAATAATCTCACATTATTACCACCTCCTTAATAGTTATTTGCCATGAAACACAATTGTTGTTTGCGGATATGAGTCCAATAAATCTCCAACAATAAATGCTTCAATACCGTTGTACCATACTGCTGTATACAATGGACCGTTCGGATAACTATGTATTCCTTCCAACGGGTATACGCTAATACCATCCCAGTAATAGGCACTGCCCAAATCTCCAACGAGTATTAAGTTATCTTCACTTGTACCGTCCATCCATCTTACCGGATTGGAATTATTAAAGAAAGGAATTATCCTATTCCATTCATTCCCATCCCATTCGAATACTCCCCAACCTGTTGAGTACAACTTTCCCCACAGACTGGCATACAACTTTCCTATTCCCCAACGGTACGTTGAATTATTTACATCAATTCTCATTGAATCAAGCAAAACCCAATTACCGATACTTCCTTCATAAAAATAGAAGACATCTTGATAATTTATTTCATCAATTAAGTTAGCTAGTAGATAAGTTTTCCTATTATGTACAGCTATACTGTTAAGTTGAAAGTTTCTTCCTAGTGTATAGGGTGCATGTATAGTATCTCTAATCCAAGAAGTACCGTCATAGTGAAATATCAAACCATCGTGTCCGCATGCCCAAATGTTATCGGGTGAATCACCAGATATACTTTGCAGACGTTCATTTCCTTCTATTGGCTGTTCAATCCAATTCACGCCATCATATTTTATAATTTTACTCAAAGGGGACTCACCTGTTCTACGCTGCATACCAGCAAGAAATATATTATTGCAGTCATAAGCGTATAAATCGTTGTAATCAGAAACATAGACTTGCAACTCATATAAATTAATCGGCGACCAATCTGTTCCATCATAATGCCACATTCGACCTTGACCAGCATGCCCGCAAATCCATAGATCATCAGGGGAACATCCCGCAATAGAAGACATGAGTGTTTGCATATTACCGGGGTAGTGAAGTGTATCCACTTCCCAGGTCATCTCCCGCGGGTCTTTGAATGGCAGTGGCTGCGGTTCATTCGTTTGGCTGCAAGTAATAAACGCTGTAGCAGTAATTACCAACGTTGTTATAAAAATTATTTTTTTCATAGTTTATATCCCTACAAAATTTACGATCTCATTTTTACCGACTTTTTCCAGATGAGCAAGCCTAATTAATTTTATTTGCATTAAGAGGGGACAGTGCTTGCACCACTGTCCCTTTTTTAGCTTACCCTCCACTGATAATTATTTTAATTTATCTACCATGCCAAACCACTGTTTTCATAGGCCAACCTATCAAAGTATACCCGATTATATACACCTCGTATCCATCAGTCCATGCGGCGGTATATACGTTATGATGATCTTCATACTGCAGTGCCATTAAATCATGCCAGTCTATACCATCATAAAACATTGCATTACCGAAATCTCCTACCGCGATTAGATAATTTTCGTTAATAGAATAGACATCCTCAATTATTGAGTTAAAATTCAATATTTGATTCCATCGGCCTTGCTCATACCTAAATACACCTCCTGAACCAAAAGAATACAAAATTCCATCCTCACTGACACTGAATCCCCAATCTCCCCATTTTTCCATATTGTTGTTCCCTTCAAAAGTAAGTGAATCGACAACTGTCCAGTTATGCAAGTTTCCACGGATAAAGTAGTATGTGTTTACATAAGTAATTGTGTTATATGCGGTAGTGATAATGAATATTTCTCCATTATAAGCGGCTATGTCTTTATGGAAATATGTATATTCGTTTGAAACGGGAATACGTGCGGTATCGGTTTCCCAATTATTACCATCATAATGTAGAACTATTCCATCACGCCCGCATGCCCAAATATTGTTTTCAGATTCCCCGCTAATACCTAATAGTTCAACATTACCCGGAACATTCATATCAATCCAATTCTCACCGTCATATCTTATAACCTTACTCAAAGGGGATTCACCGGTTCTACCTTGCATACCTGTAAGAAATATATTATTGCAATCATAGGTGTAAAAACTTTTGTAATTGGAGATGGAGATATTCAATTCATGTAAATTAACTGGATACCATTCCGTACCATTAAAGTGCCATAAATCTCCACCACCGCTTGCATGCCCGCAAATCCATATGTCATCCGGTGAGCAAACTGCAATTGACGACATAAGTGTTTGTATGTTTCCGGGATAGTGTAACGTGTCCACTTCCCAGGTCATTTCCCTCGGGTCTTTGAATGGAGGCGGCTGCGGTTCACTCGTTTGGCTGCAGCTAAGTATGTTTGTAATTGCTATTAGTATTGAAAGCGAGCCTATTTTTTTGATGTTTAACATTCCAAATATCCCAATTCTGAATTTTAAATATAAGATAACTATTTAAATAACAATGTCAACAGTACAATTACCGGATTTTAACACTAAATAAACCGTTTTTTTTTTTCGAAATGCAAGTTTTGAGAAAAGCACTAGGTAATTGTACCTAGTATTAAATGAGGATTTTTAATTTTATTCGGTCTAACCGGTTTCTATCTAATTATCTCTTTTATCAGTTTTAGAGCTGGTACTTTTTCAGCGGAATATTTTAATGCCGAGAGGACTTTATTTTTCGCTTCATATAAGTTTTCATTACTGTTGGTATATAAGGTTGCAATTACGTCACCTTTCTTAATTTTATTGCCGATTTTCGGTTTGAAAACTATTCCTGCTGCCGGATCGATAACATCTTCCTTTTTCATTCTACCTGCACCAAGTTCGAGTGAAGCCATACCTATTTCATAGTTATCGATTGCTTTTACATATCCGGTTTTATCGGCCATAACTTCTAAGCAATATTTTGTCTTCGGATATTTTTCCGGAACTTGGATGTACGAAATATCACCTCCCTGCATTTCGACAATTTCTAAGAATTTATTATAAGCTTTCCCGCTCTTTATCATTTCTTGTGAAATCTCGATTCCTTCTTTTATGGATTTTGCTTTACAGCCCAGGTAAATCATCGCACCGGAAAGATGCAGCGATACTTCCAGTAAGTCGGAAACAATTTCACCTTTCAACACATTTACGGATTCCAGTACTTCCAGCCAATTACCTATGTTATGCCCTAGCGGCTGGTTCATATCCGTTATAAATGCGATCACTTTTTTATCAAATTCTTTTGCCGTATGGATTAATGACTTTGCCAATTCTTGCGCATCTTTTTTCTTTCTCATAAAAGCACCGGAGCCCGTTTTAACGTCAAGCACAAGTCCGTCTATTCCCTCGGCTAATTTTTTGCTCATTATACTTCCGGTGATGAGCGGGATAGATTCGACAGTGGCGGTAACATCTCTCAACGCATAAATTAATTTGTCTGCCGGTGCTACTTCTTTTGTTTGACCGGCTAAAACGGTACCGACTTTTTGAAGAACCTTTGTGTATTCGTTGATGGATAAGTCGGTTCTAAATCCTGGGATAGATTCTAGTTTATCAAGTGTTCCGCCCGTGTGTCCCAGTCCTCGTCCCGAAATCATCGGTACGTAAACTCCTGCTGCTGCGACTATCGGGGCGATGATTAAAGAAGTTTTATCGCCAACACCGCCGGTAGAATGTTTATCGATTTTATGTCCTTTCAATGAGGATAAATCAATAATATGACCGCTGAATAACATTGCACGTGTCAGCGATGCGGTTTCATGTTTGTTCATTCCTTTCAGAAATGCCGCCATCAAAAAAGCGGAGAATTGATAATCAGGTATTGTACCGTCGGTGTATGACCCGATCAGCTCCATTATTTCTAAGTTCGATAGAACCTTACCGTCCCGCTTTTTCTTGATAAGTTCAACAGCGTTCATAAATTGACCTTGTTAGTATATCCTTCTCTTGCAAAATAATAGCAAATATTGTGTAAAAACAAGTAATATCACTTTGAAATTATAACTCATTTTCGATATTATGTAACACAAAATAATAATGCGTTCACATAATATTGAGGCGGTTATGTTTGATTCCAACTATAAGTTTACCTGTGTTGATAGATTCTTAAAATATGTTAGATATGAAACAACCTCGAATGAAGAATCCACAACTTTCCCGAGCGATCCGAAACAATTGGAATTATCGAAAGATCTTGTTAAAGAATTGAAAGATATCGGATTGAAAGACGCTTTCATGGACGAGTACGGTTATGTGATTGCGACACTTCCATCCAACACGGATAGAGATGTTCCCGTGATTGGTTTTATTGCTCATGTTGATACCTCACCCGCCGTAAGCGGAAAGGACGTCAATCCGGTTGTTCATAAGAATTATCAAGGCGGCGATATCGTTTTATCGAAAGACAAAACCAAAGTGATAGAGGTTAAAGACAATCCGGTGTTGAAGGAAATGATAGGATTCGATATAATCACTACAGACGGAACCACCCTGTTAGGCGCCGATGACAAAGCAGGTATAGCGGAAATAATAGATGCAATGAATTACCTGATTACTCACCCCGAGGTAAAGCATGGAACGATAAAAATATGTTTCACTCCGGATGAAGAAGTCGGGCGCGGTACCGAGAAGTTTAACATTGAGAAATTCGGAGCTAAGTATGCTTATACGATCGACGGTGGTAAGAGGGGAGAAGTAGAAACCGAAACGTTCAGTGCAGATGCCGTGGTTATAAAATTTCACGGAAAGAATTTACACCCTGGTTATGCAAAGAATAAAATGATAAATTCGATTAAGATTGCCTCCAGGTTTATCGAATTACTGCCGAAAGAAAAACTTTCTCCCGAAACAACTGAAAAGAGAGAAGGATATGTTCATCCAACGTCTGTTTCGGGAAATGAAGAAATGACAACAGTAAAATTTATCATCAGAGACTTTCTTGCCGATAAATTAAAAGAGTATGAAAATTTTCTTAAAAAGTTAGTTGACGAAGCCGTTGCCGCATTCCCCGGCTCTAAAGCCGACTTTGAAGTCATTGAACAATACCGAAATATGGTTTACATTTTAAATGAACATCCCCAGGTTGAGGAATACGCTATCGAAGCATTGAAGAAACTAAACGTGACACCGTTTAGAACTGCAATTAGGGGAGGAACCGACGGTTCCAGGCTTTGTTACATGGGAATTCCAACACCCAATCTTTTTGCAGGAGGACATAATTTCCATGCCTTAACCGAGTTTGTTGCCGTACAAGATATGGAAATGGCTACCCAAATGATTGTTACTTTAGCTCAGGTCTGGGAAGAAAAAGCTTAATGAGTAATTAATAAATTAGGTTATTTTTTCGGGCATTAGATTGAATGCCCTTCCTTTGTTTAAGGTATCAACATGCCCAAACGACTGACAAGAATAACGACTTTGGCTTTATTCGTTAATCTGTTTTTATTCATAATAAAAGCGTTAGCAGGTATTATATCGAATTCCATAGCGGTGATCTCCGAAGCGGTCAATTCTTTGACGGACATTATCACATCTATTGCAATTAAGTATAGTGTACATGTATCCAAACAGGAGCCGGATAAAAAGCATCAATTCGGGCATGGAGCAGCCCAGCCCCTTGCAGCTTTCATCGTTGCCGCATTCGCTTTAGTCGTTGGAATCAAAGTGATAGAAGAATCTGTTAACCGAATCATAAGTCCAGAAGAGTTAAATATAACAACCGCGATTTATATTGTACTTATAGTGAATATCATTATAAAAATCTTATTAAATCGATATCAAACAAAAATCGGAAATCTGTTTAACAGCGCTGCGGTTAGAGCCGCCGCTGTCGATAGTAGTAATGATGTGTTGGCTTCTTCAATCGCTCTTCTTGGAATTATTTGTGCTGCCTATGGATTGCGTTTTGTCGATGGAATAGCCGGAATTCTTGTTGCATTTTTTATTCTTAAATCGGGATGGGAGGTTGCTAAGGAGAACGTAGACTACTTGATGGGTAAATCAGCAGACGAACATACAGTTTCGGAAATAATTAATAAAGTAATGCAAGTAAAAGGTGTGCGGGGATTTAATGACTTACGTTCCTATTATGTAGGCGATAAATTTCACATTGAAATACATGTTGAAGTTGCAAAGAACATTTCCACAAAAGCATCTCATGACATCGGCAAAAAAGTACAGAAGTGCATAGAAGAACTAGACTCCGTACAAAAGGTTTTTGTCCACATTGATCCGGTGTAAGGAAAGTTTAATCTAATTACGGAAAAATTCAACGGGAGTAAGAGAATTACATTTCGTTCAGTTTCAATTTTTCTTTTTTAGTTAGACTATTCTTCACAAGTTCATACGAATGATCTATCCACTTCTCGATTTCTCCTTTGCGTATCGAACCGTCTAACTCTATGGTGTTCCAATGTGTTTTGTTCATGTGATAACCCGGTTGTACAGCATGATATTTTTCTCTTAATTCGATTGCCTTCTCCGGATCACACTTAAGATTAATGGAGTGAGGGGGGATTAGATTCGCGAGACAGAATATTTTACTTATCACTTTAAAAACAAGCGTATCTTCGTCGAAGGGGAAACTTTCCGTTACACCCCGCTTTTTCAAACAATATTCACGAATATGTTCGGTATCCATAAGTTCTAAAATTATTTTTGTGGCTCGGGTAATATAATAATTAATACATTATTTTTGTGAAACTAATCAATTATATTATTTGTATTAGATATAGGTTTTTAAATTGGAACTCATTATGAAAAAAATTATAACCGGTCTTTTTATAATAATTGTCGCTGTCAGCTGTGAAGCTCAAACTCACAAACAGCTGGCGCAAGATAATCAGAGCATTGATACTAATAAAGTAATTGTTCCCGATAACAACCATCCGAAAATAGATCAGGTAATCGAAAAAATTTTCGAAAGGGCACACTTCAAGAAATTTTCGCTCAACGATTCTCTCTCTTCATTTATCTTAAACACATATTTGGATATGCTCGATAATAATAAACTTTATTTCCTAAAATCGGATATCAAAAGATTTGAGAATTATAGATCCCAACTTGATGATGACATTAATGAAGGTATTTTGGAACCGGCGTACGATATTTTCAATATATTCAAGGGACGGGTTACCGAAAGAATAAAATATGTTTTGAAACGTCTTCCGGAAGGTTTTGATTTTACAGAGGACGAATATTTTGAACCGAATAGAGAGAATGCAAAATGGGCTGAAACTTCCGATCAATTGGACGAAATTTGGCGAAAACGCCTAAAAAACGACGCATTGAACCTTATTCTCAGCGGTAAAGACTGGGACGGAACGGTGGATGTACTTACAAATAGGTATAAAAATTACCATAAAGTAGTCCTACAGTATAAATCAGAAGATGTGTTCCAATTGTTCATGAATGCCTTTTCTGCAGCTATTGATCCCCATACGAATTATATGTCTCCGTTGACGTCCGAGAATTTTCGAATCAGTATGAGTCTTACTTATGAAGGAATAGGTGCACAGCTTACATTAAGGAATGAGTATACAACTATTGATCAGATTCTGCCCGGCGGACCGGCATTTAAAAGCGGTTTGTTAAAAGAAGGAGATAAGATAGAAGCGGTTGCTCAGGGAACGGATGGAGAAATGGTTGATGTTGTGGGATGGCGCATAGATGATGTTATTCAACTGATCAGAGGTCCGAAGGGGACGATGGTCAGGCTGAAAGTTATTAAATTTGATTCACCTCCGGGTTTACCTACCGAAGAGATCGTACTTGTGCGTGATAATGTGAAGCTTGAAGAGCAGGCGGCAAAGAAAGATATTATTACTATTAACGACAACGGAGTAAATTTCAAATTAGGCGTTATCACCATTCCTTCGTTCTACGTGGACTTTGAAGCTCGCAGCAGAGGAGAGGAGGATTATAAAAGCACCACTAAGGATGTCCGTATACTTTTGGACGAATTGAAAAAAGAAGGCGTTGACGGTGTCATAATAGATTTGCGCAATAACGGCGGCGGCGCATTGCAGGAAGCAATCGATCTAACGGGCTTGTTTATTAAAGACGGACCTGTTGTTCAAGTTAAACATTCGAATAACGTCATTGAGTTGGGAAGAGATTACGATCCCGAACTGGTTTATAATGGTCCGCTTGGAATTCTGGTAAATCGTTTCAGCGCTTCGGCATCAGAGATATTTACAGGTGCAATTCAGGATTACGGCAGAGGCATAATTATCGGTGAACAGACTTACGGAAAGGGTACCGTACAAAACCTGATGGAACTTAATCGGTTCATGCCCACGGTTAGGGATAAACTCGGTCAATTGAAACTCACTATTGCAAAATATTACCGTGTAACAGGAAGCAGTACTCAAAATATGGGAGTGGTTCCGGATATTCTTTACCCTGCTACCGTTCCGCATGATGAATTCGGCGAAAGCTCAAGGCCAAGTGCCTTACCGTGGGACAAAATCAATCCTGTTGAATTTAAAAAGTATGGTGATTTATCCAAAATTATTCCGGTTTTACGGAAAGAGCATCAGGAAAGAATTTCCGGGAATCCGGAATTTCAGTATTTGATGGAAGATTATGCCGCAATGAGAGAATTGCGGAACCAAAAATTGTTTTCCCTTAATCAAGAGAAAAGAAAAATAGAACAAGAGGAAACAGAAGCAAAACGGAAAGCAAGAGAGGAAACAAGACAGAAAACAGTAGGTCTTGAATTGTCAGGTAAAGAAGAAGTATCGGGGAAGAACATCAGCATTGATGATCCGCTGCTGGAAGAAGGGGGTTATATCCTGGCAGAGTTCATACTTCTCTCTAAACGTTAACATTTTGAATTCTATTTGGTTATTGCAAAAATCTTAAGGGAAATTTCATTTTAAATAATATTTTGTTTACTTTTGAGCCCTAAAGTCTAGGAGTTATTTAGAAATGGCGAAACAACAATCTTTTGCAGATAAGGCTAAAGGAAAGAAAAAAGCCGCTTTTATAACCGTAAAGGTGGTTAAAGTAGTAAAAAACCAGCAGGGAAATTATAAATTTCAAGAAAGATTCGTCAATATCGACGATATTAGCAAGGTTACTACTATCCAATAAATGCGGTTTTTATGCAATCAGCCTTTATTTTCTACAAAGGCTTGTTATATAAAATTGGATTATACCGTTTTTATTTTTTATCTTTTTACTGTTCAGTTGTTTCAAGGCCTTCGTTCAGCATCCGGAATGTTAAGTCGATTTTAATTACCACTTTTTGTATAATAAATTTCAGCGGAGGAGCTAGAGCTTAATAATTACTTTCCTAGAAAGGAGAGATTTTCATGATCAAACCCAGAAAGATGAAATTTTACGGTTTACGGGACATCGACAAAATCCCTCAGTTCGATAAGCTTTCAAGCGAGCAGAAATCAGCCCTCAATGTCGTTGGTCAGGTTTTACCATTCAGAACAAATAATTACATAGTCGAAGAATTAATAGATTGGGATAATATTCCGGAAGACCCGATCTTTCAATTGAACTTCCTTCAAAAGGAAATGCTGCATCCCGAACATTATGATGTAATGGATAAAGCGTTAAAAAAAGGAGCTGATCAGGAATTAATCGAAAAAATTGCAAATGATATCAGAGGGGAACTAAATCCTCATCCAGCCGGACAAATGACAGCCAACATTCCGGTCTGTGAAGATGGAGAACCTGTTCCCGGTGTTCAGCATAAATACAGAGAGATTGTTCTTGTCTTTCCTACGGCGGGTCAAACCTGTCATGCATATTGTACTTTTTGTTTCAGGTGGGCTCAGTTTGTTGGTGTAGATGATATGAAATTCGCAACCGATGAATCGAATAAGTTTCAAAAATATATAAAGCAGAAGAAGCGGACCGCAGATGTTCTCTTTACCGGAGGAGATCCGATGGTGATGAGTTTGCCGAAACTTAAAACATACATCGAACCTCTCCTTTCCGATGAGTTCAAACATATTCGTAATATAAGAATAGGGACAAAATCACTTGCATATTGGCCTTACAAATTTCTTACGGATAAAGATGCCGACGATACTTTAAGATTTTTTGAAAGAATTATCAAATCGGGAAAGCACTTATCGATTATGGCGCATTACAATCATTGGATCGAGTTATCAACCGAAGCAGCCCAGGAAGCTGTCCGCAGGATTAGAAATACAGGCGCGCAGATAAGAACTCAATCACCTTTGATAAAACATATTAATGATGATTCGAAAGTATGGGTAAAAATGTGGAGGAGCCAGGTTAAGCTAGGGTGTATTCCTTATTACTTTTTTGTTGAAAGAGACACCGGTGCAAAACATTATTTTGCCGTTCCGCTGTCTCGTGTGTTTGAAATTTTCAAAAACGCATTGATGCAAGTATCGGGATTGAGCCGTACGGTGAGAGGTCCTTCTATGTCTGCCTTACCGGGTAAAGTTGTTATTACCGGTGTATCTGAAGTTAGAGGAGAGAAAGTATTCGTACTCAATTTTCTGCAGGCGCGGGAACCTAAATGGACCAAGCAGCCCTTCTTCGCAAAGTATGATACAACTTCAACGTGGCTTACTCAATTGAAACCGGCATTCGATGAGGAAAAATTCTTTTATGAAGATGAGCTTCAAAAGATACTGGAAGCCAAGGCGCATTTGGCTAAACAGAAAATTTATGAAAGCGAACTGATTGAAGAAATGTAATTTTAAGAACGGACAGATTGTCCGTTCTTATTTTATGCAGAAATCACTTGAATTGCAGGATTAATTTCTCTTCTCAGTAAATTTTCGATCGCAACAAGCGTTCCTCTAATGGCGCTGGGACAGCTGCCGCACGCTCCCTGATACTTGATCTTTAATATTAAGCCTTCTAAACCGACGACTTCCAAGCCGCCGCCGTCACCGGCTAATGCAGGTCTTACTCTCTGGTCGAGGAGCTCATTAATCTTTTTTAGTAATTCGGTTTCCTCTTCTGCACTTACTTCAATCTCCGCCTCTTCGGCAATTAAAGACATATCGAATTTCTTTATGAATTCTACTAACGGCTTTTGTATCTGTCCCCAGCTTACCTCGGGTACTTTTTCGATGGTAATGAATTTATCCATATAGAAAACAGAGACGACGCCTTCGATTTCAAAGATTCCCTTTGCAAGAGGGTCATTCTCGGCTTCTTCTTTTGAACTAAAACTTCTGGTTTCTCTGCTCAGCAGATTCTCATTCAATATAAACTTTAATGCCTGCGGATTGGGAGTTAAATCTACATCCTGAACACTTAACATTTTTATTTCCTTTCTTAATTTCATTACATTAAACCGAACTTTCTTACATTAAGTTCAATTATACGGCAATCATATCAAAATTAGGGAATTGATGCAAGGGTTTTAATACTCAAATTCCAATTCTACAGTTATAGTCTGGTCTGCAATATTCAGTTCGTCGTCGTTGTTAATAAAACCGGAATAAAAACGACATGTCAAATAATATCTATTCCCTTTTTCTCCGGATATATGGTTTTTCTTGCTGATAATAAAATAAACATCGTCATCTTCTTCATAACCGGAACCGGAGACTCCCGCGAAGTCGTTTGATTCCTCTTCGGTTAATACTTTTGTCTCTGTAATTTTTCCTTTTTTCTCTTTTTCATATATGAGTTCATCGGAATCGGTATGATATGTATAATACTCACTCATAGATGAGTATTCCAATTTAATGGCGTATACAGTCAGCCAATCATATGAGATGCTGTTGTTTAGTATTATGTCGACGCGCAGGTATTCATCATCGTAGCAGGCAATAACACCGTAGATGTCGCACTCTGCTGCATTAGATACGTCTTCATCTTCGGTGGGTTCTTCCTCCGGTGAAACGATCCATTCATCGGCCGTGTAGGGGGAGAATACATCGTCTACTTTGGTGGCGTTGCGCCGCGGCGGATCGTCCGCGTAAATTATGTTGACCGCTGCAGAAAAACAGATCAGAACAAGCAGTAAGGTTGTTATTTTTTTCATTGCTTATTCCCTCCTTGGTTTTGAGGTATAAATTGCAAAATAAAAACATTGTTTGCCACTATTTCTTTTTGTATGGTGATGGTAATTACTGGTATTTGAGATGAGTAATCAAGAAAGATGGGCTAAATGAGAGAGCGGTTTGATAAGGGTTTGCAAACAGCTGGTGGTCAACTCTCTTATAGTAGGAACGAGGGAATGAGCACAACTAAATTCTATCATAGGCAAGCATCAGGTTCGTTCTTTTAATGGTAGTTGTGCCATACATTAATCGAAATAGAGCCCAAACAGACGCTTTAAGAATTTTTTTATTGTTTTGGCGTAATTCTCAATATCACTATCGAGTACATCTACGGTTGCTCTCTCATGAATGAGCTTATTTCTGAGATCATAGTAATGCCGCGCCTTGCCTCTAAGTTCGGATTCCATTGTGACTTTCTCCGCAACAAGCTTGATAACGTCATTTCGATTTTCAAATAGTTTCTTGAGATTGACATTAGGAAAGAGTTCAGGTTTGTGTACAATAAACTCCTTTAAGGCAATCTCGAAGTTGCTATCCAAAAGCAGCAGAGCAATACGAGCTCTTGTTTCAAGGCGTTGTCTTACAATGATGTCGACGGCTGCCATTGCCTCGACGATGCCAAGAGTCCATGGTTGCTTTTCAATTCGCTTCTTATTTTTGCGGACTAGTAGTTCTGCGTGTGACTTATTTACTCTCGGAGTCGGGGGGAGGATGAGTTTCCTTCCGCGGGTGACTTCTGCGTGATCTATTGTTTGGATCTTTCCCGAAGTAAAGGCAAAAACTCTTGCGTCCCAATTCCCTTTGTATGCTCGCGATACTTTGGTGAAGTGGGTCACAAGTTGTATGATTGTTGGGTGAACTTGCATGAAAGTCGGATGATCCGTGTTGATATTTGTTT
>CAZKNM010000071.1:0-3524 GCA_964554135.1 uncultured Melioribacteraceae bacterium | reverse complement strand
TGTCCAGGGCATTAATATAGCTGGGCCAGTGAGTTCTACAATAACGCGACATAGCGAGGCGTCCGGATGCGGGACGCCAGCTTCTCCAGTTACGTAATACCCAACATTTCTTGTCTTTAGTTCTTTTACAATAAGACGGTTATTACAATAGAAGTAGACGCCATAATTCCCAGCTTCGGGGACTCGATCGAGTATGAGTCCGGAAGTAATGTTAACGGTAAGATAATCTTTGCCATCAGGTGACACGATGAATGTTGCTTTTTGAGGAGAATAGTCTGGCGGATAAGCCCACTTCTCAAAAGTAGCTAGCTTAACTGGCTGGGTGTTGACACTGATATTGCAATTCTTGCCCAGAAAATGAGCATATACCTCGCCAAGGTGTCGGTGGAGAAGCTCAATGTCTTCTTCGTTGATTTTCCGGCGAAGCGCGCCGAGCTCGATTGTTGTCGTACCTGGTTGGATTGACGGGATTTCGTACGCAGCCAATTCCCAACTCGGTGATTCGAGCCACTCCCTGTTTATGTCGATCTGGTAACTTTTATCGTCAGGATGGTGAGTCTTTATGGACACAAGTTCCCCAAGCGCAATGACGGCTCTTTTACTTCCAACTCCGAATATGCCAATGGTTGAATCCCTCGGGGAGTTCTTACTTCCACCTGGTGCGACGAGTACCCTAAGATCCTCATATCTAACACCTCCAGCGTTGTCGGAAACAGCAAGAAGCTGACGATCTACATCTATGTCAATGCTTATAATGAGCGGGGCTGACTTTTCGTATACTGTCCATATGTCAATAGCATTGTCGACAAGTTCACACACGCCAGTGCAAAGATCATAGTCACTGATGATAGACCAGTAGGATCGCTTTTCAGGAGTGGCGTTGAGAGATGCAATCTCTATTTTTCGTTCGACATCGGACATTTTAAATTCCTTATAGAAAAAGCAGTGGAATGAAGAGGAATTTGTCTATCTAAGCAGAGATTATTATGGTAAATGAAATTAGCAAAAAGTGTCTTATTACTCGCATTATTATTGATAAATTTCTTTTGGGTAAAGACATTTAGTGACTCTAATTTTTGTTTGATTGTAAATGTTGTTTTGGCGAAGTAACTCTATTTTTCTTACCGTCAGGTGTTATGACATCGAATGAACCATCGGGAAACCATTCGAATTTTTCAACGAGAGTTTCGAAGCGTAGGGGGATTGAGTTACCATGTATCCGCACGTAAAGTTTTCCAACGTGTTTCTCTTCGTTCTGATTTGGATGGTACGTAGAGTAAAGCCGTCCAACAACTTCATAATAGTCATCGCTACCCCGCAAACTTGCACGCACGAGACCGCAGTGAATAAAAAGAATTGTGTTCACTAGCCCAGGAAACTCAAAGGTGACGTCGGATAAACCCTCGAATTGAAATATGGTTTCGGCATTAGGTGTGGAATAGACATGTAGCTCCTCTATTCTGTATCTCATATAACATCTCTCCGACGCAAAAAGGTAATTAGACGACCAAGCAGGTTTCTCGAAATAGTTTTTAGAATGATTGAAGAAGAAATGATCCTTGCTACGAAAGGAGAAACACAATAATATATTCGAATAAATGCACGCCCCAGCAAATAACGATTCAGGACATTGTCTTTAAATCTCCGCAATACAAGAACTTCTAATGCAAGAGGGCTTTCAAAAGTTGCTGTTGCAATAAAACAACCACCGTCATGTCTAGATTTCAGCTCTTCAATATCTTTAGCTGCATTTCTGCCTAAGCTATCATCTAGTCCGACTAGTTCAATTATTTTTTGTTTACAGTGTATTATCTCTTCCGTTTTTCCCCCCAGAAATTGATAGACATTAGCCATGCGGTAATAGATAGTTGATCGGTGTTGGGGCTCCATCTGAAACGAAAGAGCTTTTTGATAGTTTTCTATTACTGAGTTTCTCTTCATTCTGGGAGGATTTGAAGAAAATATTGCAATGTGGTCACCCCACGCTTCATGTATTCGATATTCAAAAGGGGTGTTCGTCAGTTTTTCACTAGCAAGTTTGATTATTGAAGCAAGCTTATCGCCTAAGTTTAAGAGTTGCATTGGAGAACCATGAAAAGGACCACCGAGCTCGGACATTAGCTCCGTAAGATCAGTAGTCATCCCGATATAACCCCAAGTGCCATAACCACTCATGTTTTGTTTGAAGACAGTGTTATAGTCGAGTAAGTACTTCAAGCCAATTTCAATATTCTTAGATTCATCCATATAATTTCCTTTTAATTCTACGATACATTGGTAGATAATTATTATAATAAACCCCAATCGCTGTATCATAGTAGACATTTTTGATTTTTGCGTGTATGTTTTTCATTGGTGCTCTCTGTTTGTACTGAGAAGTATTAATGAAAAATGTGTTTTGTTAGGAAAATTAATATCAGAAATTTGAATTGCGAACAACTTAATT
The DNA here is from genome assembly GCA_964554135.1 of uncultured Melioribacteraceae bacterium. Classification (GTDB taxonomy): domain Bacteria; phylum Bacteroidota; class Ignavibacteria; order Ignavibacteriales; family Melioribacteraceae; genus CAZKNM01. The sequence continues at coordinate 1,078 of CAZKNM010000071.1, read as the reverse complement.
AAATATTAATACTTTTTCAATCGTAAAGTAGAGGTTTTTGTAAGTCCGAATTAAAATATTTATTTACTATCTACCTCTGGCAAATTTTTCCTAATTTTCAACTTATTTCTTACTCAACTGCTGCCAGTTAAGGTTAGATCCGATATTGGGATTATAGTCCGGATCATCGGAGACGATATATTCGCCCAGGCTGTTCGTCCATGCGTTGTCGTATCCGCTCGGCAGTTCAATAGGTCTCTCTTCTATGGGATTATAATACCTGTCCACGCCTCTAATATAATCGCTGAAGTTTTCGGAGATGTGGTCGTTTACCGCTTGCCTTTGGTTATAGGAATCCATCATCATGTCGCTTATTTCGTTTTGCGTTCGACTGATAATCCTGCTCAACTGACCGATACTGTTTATCTGCCGGATTTGCTGCTGCGCAAGGTATTCAACCACCTGGTTGTATTTACTGAACCAGAGCGGATTCAACTTAAAAGAAAAAGCGATGGTCTGAAAAAGTTTTGTGTTGGATTCGAGTTTCCCTTTTTCCGCTTTGAATGAAAAAAGGTAATCGACGAACCATATTGTATTGGTTAGTGTTCCGTAGAAAGATTGGATGGGAAAAGAAATCTGTTCGACCACGCCGTAAATTTCTTCTTCAACTGGAATTCCATTCAGCATGTACTCGATTCTAATTTTAGCTCCGTTGGCAGAATTTGAAATTCCGGGCTGGGACTGCATTCCCGCTCCGAGCGACTTGGCAAGTTCAGGGAGAGGTTCTTCTTTAATAATTTTTAATTCTGTTGCGTTTTTCCTAAAACGCGGGAGTATGATTTTCTTCAGCGCTTCAACAGGGCTAACAGGCGGACGTACTTCATTACCGAAGTAACGCGAACCAATAGGAAACGTTGAAAGGATCATTTGATTGTTTGTCCAGAAGAACGGCTGGTTGGGGAAGACTTCACATTCTTCTACACCATTTGTCTTGTGCGCACGGAAAGGCACGGAGGCGGGCATGCTAGGGTTATCCAGTACCCCATTAATTCCTCCTTCGAATTGCCAATCCGTTGGAATCAACATTCTAAACGCTTCG
>CAZKNM010000070.1:16727-17007 GCA_964554135.1 uncultured Melioribacteraceae bacterium | reverse complement strand
GTTGATTCAACAATATTTTATTACCTATTGACTTAATCCTTTTTTAAGCGGTTATGTTGCAATTCTTATATCATAATTTATTTTGTTCATCAATGAATTTTGATGCATACTTCATAATTTCTAAGACACATTCTTGAACATTATCACTTCCACAAATATCATATGTGTTTGGAATATATATTGACAATCGCGTTGCTTGCTCGCCAAGTTCTTGCGCACGTTTTGAGAAAGGTTCTTTTGTAAGATATATTAAATATAAAGTTTGTGCCGCAAATAAATA
>CAZKNM010000070.1:0-16717 GCA_964554135.1 uncultured Melioribacteraceae bacterium | reverse complement strand
CTTTAATTTTCTTTTTGTTCATACTTTTTTGAAACTGGTCAAAATAATAATTCATCACTTCTTTAAATCTCCCATGACTTCCAATAAAATAGTATTCTTTTTGTTTTAAAATATCATCTAAAATTGTTTGTAGTTCTTCTTCTATTAATAGAACGTTGTTCTCACTGAACAATTTTCCTTCATCATTCCTAGGTTCTTCTAAAAGTATTTTATTAAGAATAGCAGCACTAAGAAATTCCCCCTTTTGTTTGCCGTAAACTTTGAAATATTTTTTAGAAAGTCTCAAAAATATTCCAAGCCTTAGTTGAGCTATTGATGCTTCAAGAAGTTCTATTGTTTGATTCTTAAAACGACCAAATATTTTAGATATAATTCCCATATAATTTATTTAGCAACATAACGTTCTTGCCGATAAGCGGCGCCCCAACATAAGAATGCCACTTTGAAAACAACTGTCGATGATTAAGCAAACTGTGCTTAACTTTCATTATAAGTACAGTTTGCAAGTTTATTTATTAAAATGACTACCTTTAACAAGTTAGCTGAAACGGAACGACTAATTCTAAAATTTTCAAAATGCCAAATGCGTAAACGGCGTCCACTTGATTGGCTTGTTATATGCATTTATTAATTTAATTAAGAAAAAAGATTATATGAATAATAGTTACAGCAATATTTAACCACGAAAGTATTGCAAATATCGCCAAAAGTTCATTTGGTTGTACATCAGTTTTAGTAACTACAAGTCCAAAAGGAATTGACAACATCCCACCAATAAATATCAATAATGTAGCAATGCCTAGACCTATCCATTGAAAAAGAATAATTAGATTTATAAAAATTGTAATATGCATAATAACAGAAAAAATATCATAGGCAGTTTCATATTTTATTGTTCCAGTTTTTCGAAAGGGAAGAATAAGTCTATGGCTTACGGTTATTAATCCAACAGATATTAAAACAATTGTGGTCATTTAAGTTTATGAATTTCTTCTAGAGATGTCTATTTTATTTAATAAATCATTATATAACTGCGGATTTTTATCTTCCATTTCAAGAGATAGAAAGAAGCTTTTTAAATTACTTTCGCATTCAGGGTCAGAAATAAAATATTCATACGTTTTTTTATTCTTTTCTTTATATACAGTAATAAAATTTTTCTCCTCTTTTAACTTGAAAATTTGCACGGTTAGTTTTTTATAATGTTCAGAAAATATTATAGAAAGTTTGGGAGCTTCTTTGTATAAAATATAATAAGAAAATGCCCCGATTGATTCTGGTGATTTTAATATTGAAAATTGATAAGACTCTATGTATGAAAAAGATAACAAACGCGATGGTTCTGAAATCCTTATATCTGCAATATTTGCATTTGGTAGTACATAATATTTAAAATCTTTTTTAGAATGCTTCTCATATCTTCTTAACCACGTATTAGCTAAATACCAATGTTCATCCTTCTCTGGATAAAGTGTTTTAAGATTATAGAAATCTATGGTAATAGGATTGATTATTTTTTTTGCTCGTGCAAGTTTTGTAAATGGAAGCATTTATGTTTCCTTACTTCGAAATTTGAAATCCCATTTTAATTTTACTTTTGTCTTTTTTTATTTCTTCTAAATCTAAAGTAAAAACTTTATTTACGAAATCGCCTATCTTTTGCGGATCATATTTTTCATCAACATTTGGTGTATTTGTCTGTAAGATTAATTTTTCTACTTCCTTTAAATTGCCTTCGACCAATTTTTTTTGTATTAGCTGAAAAGCAAAGAGAAAAAATATTTTAAACAAATCATCTTCGTTTTTATAATTCCATCTCTTAAGTAAAAGATCAGAAATTGATATTAATATTTTATGTTCTGTTTCTTCATCAAGTTTAGGACTACTCGAAACATATTTAAGAGTATATAGGAATTTAAATTTTTTTCCATCATAAGCATTATCGGCATAAGTTTCAATTGGCTTTTGAAATTTTAGTTCGATCATCTTAAACCTCCTTATACATATAACGTTCTTGTGCTTAACCCGCAGCCCATAACAAGACTGCCGAATGAAACTACAACTGCCAAAGATTTAGCAAACCGTGCTTATCTTTCTTTGCAAGCACGGTTTGCAAGTTAATTAGTTTAGTAAGAACACCTTGAACAAGTAAGCTGAACCGGAACGACTAACATTAAAATTATAATAATGCCGAGTGCGAAAACGCTGTCGGGTTGAAGCACTTGTTATGCCTTTTTTTATGAATTAATTATTTTGCAAAAGTATACCGTGAGATTTTAAACGAAAATATTCTTTATCCGATTTCTTGTTTTTACTTGGAGTATATAACGCACTTTTAAGAGCTTCATTAATTACTATTGAGGAACCATTAATTTCAAAGACTATAAATTGTATTGTTGGGCAAAAAGCAATTGATAAATTCAAATTAAGTTCTTGCGGCGTATAAGATTTCAAATTATAAGTAATCGAATTACAATTATGTTTAAAGCTTCTAATAATTTTTTGTGTCTTTTCATTATACGATTCAGTAGCAACATCAATAGGAAAATAAAAAATAAAATCACTTTTGGAATTAACTTTCTTAGTTATTTCAGATTGATAATCGGAATTATTTTTAAAAACTTTTTTCAACATAATTGGTTTTTCGACAGGTGAGGTATTTGTTAGAATATACTGTTCGTCTCCTTTCCATAAAAATGAATAAAGCCTTCCTTGAGTTGACTTAATTTCTTTTTTTGAAAGAGATGGATACGAATAAAAATCAAATACTACTTCTGAATCCCAATTCTCCAAGAAGACTGATTCATTATTTTTATCCTCCAATAAAATATTTATTGCAGAAATAGATTTTATTTGAATAGAATTATTGATATGTTTTTTTGCTTCACCCCAAGACAGAGCATATGCTTGCGGATTATCATAAATTACGTCACCAACTTCAAAGAGGCATTTTGATAAAGCATCCGCAAAAGATTTTGGTAAAGCCCATTTAAAACCAATAAAATAATCTGATTCCATTAGATAACCTCAAAGTTTAATCCATTAATGTTCGTGCAAGTTTCTTTTTCAATGCTGAAACTTTCTTTTTCATTTTTTCTAATTCTATTTCAGATTGATGTAATTCTTCCAAAGCTTTTTCAACATCAGAACCTTTCACCCAATTTTTGACAATTTCTACATCTTTTATATTTTCACTAACAATACCTTCATCTGAACCAGCAAGTATTCTAAATCTATGTTTACAATACATTCCATTTTCACCAGCAGGACAATTACATAAACCAGTTAGATTATTTTCACTCTTACGAAATACAACTAAATATGGTTCAGGTGCAGAACCTTGAACAAAAAATTTGATTTCATTCATACTTTACCTTTGAGGCATAACTATTACTTATACTGCATAACCTTGTGAACTAATTATTTCCTAATACTAGGCAGTTCTTCCTACTATTAGGCAAATAAGAATTTATTTTCCTAATAATAGGTAAAACTTTATGTCTATTATTAGGCAGTTTAATCCGTATTTGTTTTTCTTCATTAGCCAATAATTCTCTCCTCTAACTTTAATTTTCGAGCAGTTCCATAATCGGTTTCCCAGTACTTTTCATTCTTGTTCCATTTAGCCCCGGCTTGTTTTATCTTTTCTCTCAATTCATATTCATTGTAATTAATTCTTAACCTTACGTTTTTGTTATCCGGTATTCTCTTGGTTCCATCAAGTATTGTTTTTTCTTCAATCAGCTCAACGGTGGTTAAACGTAAGCGTTTTTGTTCGCAGTATCTGTATCTTATGGAAATCAATATATCGCCGTATTTATCAAGGTACTTTTTAGAACCGGGTTCACCGGCATTTATCTTTTTCTTGACTAACATTTTAATTTATATGTTGGGACGCTTAATTTTCGATCGGTAAAAGAATGCTTGCAGTATTTCCCCATTAAGTGAGATTAATATAACAAAAATTATTTAAATGCGAATCAGTACAAGTACCTAGTAGTCTGGCTGCTGCCCGCCGTAGCAGATTGGGGAGGATGGGAAATGGATACTATGCTGAAATATCAATAAAAAAGCTACAACCGCAGCCGGGGCTTGAGTATTTATTTCAGTAAGATCATTTTTCTAGTTTGAACGAATGTGCCCGCGTTAAGCCGGTACAAATAAACTCCGCTCGAAAGAGAAGAGGCGTCGTATTCAACTTCATAAAGTCCGGATGATTGTTCTGCAATCCTGCATTGACGATTTTCTCCCCAATTGCTGCCGGCATGTGCGGCTCTGATTATTCCTGGAATGTATTGCTGTCCAAATATTGTTTTTGGTAAATGAAGTAAAGTGATAAACAAAACAACAAATAATAGAATTCGTATTATTCTTATCATTTATTCACCTTTATTAATTATCTCTCAATGGAGAATAGGAAAATTTATGCGAACAGCAACAGGCCTAATAAGAAGGAAGATTTTATCAGAATAGACAGTAGAATACCCCTTAAAATCAATTTACAAATTTTTTTTAATAATCACATGTTAAATATCAGTTTAACATGATATAAATGGTAGAACAATGCTCAGATGATTACTGCATGCTTTGTAAGAAAATCTATGTAGCATTAATAAAGTGGTAAAAAAAGCTATGCTGGGATCGCAAACCTGTTTTATTAAAAGCCCCAATGGTGTTTAGTATTATTTGTTTCCCATTGAGGCTATATATAATGTCACACAAAGGTGTTACCCTTTTATTTCCTATTCGAATTAATATCTCTCTCAGCTTTTTCTGCAAAAGAAGCCGGCGGATTGCTGCTGATTTGATTTATGTTTGTGATTTCACCGGTTGCTCCATTAACCGAGAAAACATTCCACCATCTGCCGTAGCCCGAAGTAGGTACATTCCAGCTTCTGATGAATCCATTCTCACCGTATACACTTACTGCAGCGCTGGAAGTAATGAGTTCGCCGGAAGAAGAATATCTATAGACAGAATAATAATATATTCCGTTGTACAATTGACTTATTGTAATTGTCTCAGGACCGTATGATGTTACATCATCAACATCGAGATTTGCATATGGAGGATAAGTTAGACTTCCTTTGTTGGAATAATAAACGTGATAAGTAATTCCATTTATACTTGGAGTAAATAAATGTGAATCAAGGTCGGAAGGACTTAGACCCCACGTTAATACAATTCTTAATCCGCCGTCGGTACTGATGTCAGGGGATAAATTCATGTCGAAGAAGCCCGAAGTTTGATTGGCAATAACTGTGATAACGAGAAAATCGTCAATATATCCTTCTTTTGAGAAAAATGCTGTGTAAGTGCCCGATGGAATATCCGAAAACAGGTATGAACCATTTGAAGAGGAGGTTGTAGTAGCAACTATCTCTTGGTTTGGATCATTCACTCCGTATCTTAAAGTAACACTAACACCAGAAATAGTATTTAAATTAGTCGCATTTCTAACAGTACCTCCAACAGAACCGGTTTCACTGGAAAATGGTGAAAGCCACGTTGTTGGTGCGAAATATATTGCCGGATCTTGATTTGCCAAATCTTCATAAAGTATCAGGTTTTGATTTACTGCTTTGTATCCTTGTGCTACAACGCGGATAGTAATGATACCCGGGTCAGCATAAAAGCTAAAATTTCCGGAATTATCACTTTCAGTTGTAGAGAAGATATTCTCGTTTTCGTCATAAGCCGTTATGGTAGCATCGGAAATCGAAGATTGTGTATAATAATCTTTCACTAAACCAATAACCTGTATGGGATACTGCACCGGCGTACTTTCGAATGTGAAGGTTGTAATTGCTTCGGTGGATAAAACCGATGCTAGTGAGTAAGTTAGATTGGTTACGGTTATTACCGCATTTACAACTCTTATAGGGAAAAGCCACGAATCAACAGCTGATCTTGCAACGTTACGACCGACAATTTGTGTAAGAATGTCGGCAATGTAACTGGGATTCTCAATACAAGTGTTCAGTACTGAGCAGGAGATATCCGCTACAATTTTTATTATATCTCCTTCCCGATACCAGGTAAATAATTGTGCTTTTTTAGCAACGTCCAGAATTATTCCGGTAGCAATTTCTTGCACTAGTTCGTAAAATGGATTTTGAGAGGGTGCTCCTCTCAACTCTGCTGTAAGGTGTAGGCCTGTTATCACTTCAACTAATGGAATACCCAGGTCAAATACTCCTGTCATTGCTGCAGGTAAAATCGCTCTTGAGAATTCAAAATCGGATTCTCTGGGAAGTAGCCCAAGTCCATAACAGTTAACAAATATTTTTTCATAACCAGAAGTTGAAACATTTACATTATTGCTATACTCTGTCGGCAATGTGATTCCCTGGGTCAGTAATTGCCATATGCTTATATCCGGTGAAGGAATTATGTCGGTTAATTCACCTGCATTTGTTATGGTGGTCCCATCTACACTTTTATCGATATAGACCGAAATCCATCTTTTTGCTCTATTTGAAATTCGAAATGACAGGTTGTCACCACTTTCTGTGAAATCGGTTACCCTAAGTCCGTTGATTTCATAATTTGGATTCGGATCGGATTCAATTTGAGTTCTGACCTTGTTCAACTTATTTAGATAACTGTTACCAAGTTCAGTAAATAGTTCGGTATATACGTCATCGATTGCTTCTTTGAGCTGTGTGTTTTGTTCGGTGACCGAAAAAGTACCGGCGTTGAGCTGGTTTTGAATCAAGTTGACTAAAGAATTGAAAGAATTCAAAGAATTAATTCTCTGTTTTATTTGTGTGGCTTCGGTAAGATTGCTGGTGCATATAAATGGATTTAAATAAATCAATGCTTCGGCAGTTGTTCTGGGGCTTATTTCGGCACTGGTTTCTTCATCTTCGATAATATTGATTGATAATAAAACAGGATTATCATTTTGGTCAAAGACACTTACTAACTGAACCGAATTTTCGTTAAGACTGATATCGTACGAATCACCCGAAATTTGTCCTTCGTTAAGACCCGAGATTATAGTATATCCGTCGGTGTTCAACCCCGTTGGCAGATCTAATGTCCCTGTAGTTTGGATAACTTCAGTCGTCTCCTGTTCGGTTGGTCCTTCACTCTTACTGCAGCTGAGTGAGATGCTGATAATAATTACAAGACTTAAAATTAGCTTTAGTTGGTTGTTGGCCTTCTTAAGGTATTTCATTTACCCTCCACGAGAAATTTAAAAAAGCTGTAGGATTTTACGCGGTGTAATTGTTTAGATGTATGTTTCACATTATTCTTCCGATTATCATTCAGATCGTTCTAATCAAATCATCATGAGATTAAACAATATATTGAATTTGATTTTACTGAAATCTTTGTTGAGATTATTTTCAGCTTTGTCTGGAATTCTCAATGTACTGTGTAAAAAGTTTGCTTTATTTTTTTTCAACTGATTTAAGAATGTTTTACTTTCACAATACAATAATAATTTACATTTTTTTTGGAATAATCACATGAAAAATATGCAGGTTCTACAAAGGGGAATATTTTAACAAATAATTGCAGGGATGAGATTACCCACCCCTGCGATTTATTAAGTTTTGAAATTAACTTGACGGTGTAATCTCGAAAGATTGGTGAGTATGAATAACTCTCCATTGATCGTTTAATTTGACGTAGACAAAAGTCCATGCAAAGGGAAATCCGAATTGACTGCCGTCTTTCAGAGTTGCGATAAAATTTCCATGCGCGGTAAGGAGTGCTGCATTTTGTGCAACCACCGATACTCTTACGTCGTCAAAACTGATTTCTTGTTTCTCGATTTTGTCAAAAGAAGGTTTAATAAACGCTTTCATCGATTCGATATCGTTGTACATTACCCCGTTGTTGATATAGCCGGCGCCGTATTCATTGCATGCTGCTTCGAAAGTTTTTTCTAGGTCAGCCTGTTTAGCCATTTCGACTGTATTATTGTGGATAGTCAATACTGCTTCTTTAACGGTGTCTTTTTCTTCTTCGGTCATCTCATGTGTTGGAGATTTGCATGCTGTAAAAGAAATTATAATAGTTAAAAGAATAAGTTTGGTGATACTATGCATAACAATCCTCCATTGTTTAAAAAGGAATTAAAATAGAAATATAGTTTTGTGCTGAAGATTCTCGAATATCCGAATTTTCTCTTTTATGTTGATTGATTACAAATTTTCCCACAAAATAACCGACGGCAGCACCAAGGAAGACATCTGACACCCAATGTTTGTCGTAATAAACACGTGCGAAGGCAGTCATAACCGCCGGGACGAAAGATATAATTTTAAGCGCGGTGCTGTTTGTCTGTTCGGATAAAACGGTAGAAAGTGAAAAAGCAACGGTAGTGTGCAAGGATGGAAATGAAAAGTAGTCGTTGGAAAACATCTGAACGGGATGATATGAAAAAGCGCCCTCATCCATATATGGGCGTGATCTTCCGAAAGTAAACTTTAGCAATCCGGTGATAGTCCCCGCATAAGCGAATGCCTGCAGTACTTCGAAGCCGAATCTTTTATTTGCATTGTTCTCCTTCAATATTCCGTGTGCAAGGAAACCGGTTCCAATCAAAAGTGAACCCCAGCCTTCGCCGTAAGTATCACCGAACACTATAGGGAATGATGTTTCATAATTTCGATCCTTCAGCGTTTCGCTGCGTACTGATTCATCAAACTGCATAAAAGCAATTGTACCTCCTGCTATTCCACCCAATGTCAACCAGTCTTTTGTATTCCATTTGACAGGCTGTTTGAACATATCGATGAATTCACTCCCGAACTGCTTAAGGTTGTAATTTGTATTTTGAGAGTAAATATAATTTGCCGATAAAAAGAAAATAAAAACAGAAAACAGAAGAACGGTTTTTATGCTCGAAAAATTTTTTATCATAATGTTATTACAAATTTCTCTATTTCAAATATAAGAGGAATTATAAAATATGTCGATTCTTATTTATATTACAGTTCGTAATTTAACTCTTGATCATGCTCTTAATCGTAATCTTAATCATGAATATTTTATCACCCATTACTGAGGATAGTTTATGCGCCCGACATTAAAATTCCTAAACGAAAAATTGATTCAACAAATCATCTCTGAGGCTAGGGAAATTTTGTGTAAGCTTGGGATTGAGATACACAATGACACTGTTCTTTCCATGCTGGCGGATAACGGCACTAAGGTTGAGATGACAAAGAAACATGCTGTCTTCACTAATGAGCTGATTGATAAAGCTTTGAAAGCGGTATCGGATTCATTCAAACTTTACGATGTTAATGGAAAAGAGACTAATGATTTTTCGGGAGATAATGTTCATTTCACACCAGGTTCGGCTGCATTGAACATTCTTGATCCCATTACAAAGAAGCTTCGCAGGCCAATGACGAAAGATTATGTTAAATATGCAAAGGTTATCAGTCAATTAAAATACATTGCCTCGCAAAGCACGGCCTTCATTCCCGCCGATGTTCATGAAAACATATCCGACAGCTACCGCATGTTTCTCGGTCTGCTTTATTGTGAAAAACCTATTATTACCGGGGCGTTCCGAATAGAATCATTCGAAGTGATGAGAAATTTTCTACTTGCAATTCGCGGAAGTGAAAAAGCATTAAAGGAAAAACCGCTGGCTGTATTTTCCTGCTGCCCGACTTCGCCTCTCAAATGGAGCGATGTCACTTCGCAGAATGTAATCGATTGTGCGAAATATTCAATTCCGGTTGAGTTAATTGCGATGCCCATGGCAGGTTTTATCTCTCCGGTAACGTTAACAGGTACACTTGTAGCGCACACAGCGGAAACATTAAGCGGAATTGTGATAAGTCAAATTGCAAATCCAGGAACACCGATACTTTATGGAGGTTCCCCCGGAATATTCGATGTACGTTATGAGACTACTCCTATGGGTGCGGTTGAGACCATGATGATAGACTGCGCGTATAATGAAATCGGGAAATATTTGGGGATACCAACTCAAGCTTACACATCGATGAGTGATGCGAAGGATCTTGATGCACAGGCGGGACTCGAATCGGCAATGGGTGCAACGCTTGCCACACTTGCAGGAATAAATAATATTTCAGGTCCTGGTATGATCGACTTTGAAAGCTGTATAAGTTTGGAGAAGTTATTGCTTGATAATGAATTGTGCGGGATGGTATTACGTTTGGTAAAGGGAATCGAACCGAAAGAAGATTTTCCTTCCTTGCCTCATTTTGAAGAGCTCCTTAAAGAACAGCATTTGCTCATCTCGAAACATTCCAGAAAATATTTGAGAGAAGAACATTTCTTCCCAGGTCCGGTAATTGACCGCGCCAATCGCTCGCGTTGGCAGGAAGAAGGATCGAAGACGTTTGATATGCGTGCAGAACAAGAAGTCGAAAAGCTTGTGCAAAGCTATCAAACATCGGTTTTGCCGGAAGATATTAAAAGAGAATTACTCAAACTCATGGAAAAAGAGGCAAAGAAATACGGGCAGGATAAATTGCCGGAAAGGGAATAATGAAAGAGATAGTTAATTTTAACGTTGATGAAATTTCCCCACAGAGGGATAGAATTTTAAATCTAATCGGGGTTCCGGCTGGAGCAAAAATAAGTGAGGGTATAGAAACCGCAATGCTGCAGGCTCTCAATCATTTTAATACGCTGGCAAAACCCACAGCTTTGTGGAAAGAAATTACCATCTCGGAATTCAGAAATGTTTTTTACGGCGATGGCAAAAATGAGATAGAAGTTGCTTTAAAACTTATTTATCCCAAGGCCGCGAGACTTGCGTTGTTCGCTCTTACTATGGGAGCGGATATAAGCAGCGAGACCGGAAGGTTCTTTAGTGAAAATGATTTCCCCGTTGCTTCATTACTGGATGCCGCCGCTTCAATCGCTGCCGATAATTCAGTCGCAATGATTGAGGATCAATATTGTAACTTTTTGAATCAGCATGCAGGTAGAAATGGTTTTGTCGTTTTGGGCTATAGTCCCGGTTACTGCGGTTGGGATATCAGCGGTCAGAAAAAATTGTTCCAATATCTGCAGCCTGAAAAAATCGGAATAACACTTAACGATTCATATTTGATGACTCCTCTTAAATCTGTGACAGGTGTGTTAGTGTACGGAGAAAAAGAAATTCATATATTTGAAAATAAATTCAGGTATTGTAGAGACTGCAGGGATAGAACGTGTGTCGAAAGGATGAATAAATTGATTGGTGAAGGCTGAGTTTAAGTTGAGACGAAGATTAATTCTATTTCACATTTTGTTCTTGAAGATGCTCTTCAATACATTCTTTTTCATTGTTTAGTAAAAACAATTGCCGGGGAACTTTATGGATATCTTAAATCAAATCGCTGATGCGCTTCGTAATGGGGACGAAGAAGCTGTGTTTGAATTTACTAAAACAGCAATCACTGAAAATATTCATGCTAAGAAAATTCTTGACGAAGGACTAATCGCCGGAATGAATGTTGTAGGCGAACAATTTCGCAAGCATGAAATATTTTTACCAGAAGTATTGTTGGCCGCAAAAGCAATGTACGTCGGAATGGATCTCCTCAAACCGTTATTCACAAAAAACAAAATACCGTCTCAAGGTAAGGTTGTAATCGGAACGGTACATGGCGACCTTCATGATCTGGGGAAAAATCTTGTCGGTATAATGTTGAAAGGTGCCGGTTATGAAGTGATCGATCTGGGAAAAGATGTTCCGGCAGAAAAATTCATTGAAACAGCGGTTATAGAAAATGCTCATATCATTGGTATGTCTGCACTGCTCACAACCACCATGGTAAACATGAAGAAAGTAACCGATCTTCTCAAAGAAAGAGGACTCAACAAAAAAATTAAAACTATCATCGGCGGTGCACCGATTACGCAACATTATGCCAATGATATCGGGGCCGATGCTTATGCCTATGATGCGGCGAAAGCTGTTGAATGCGTTAAAGAATTGGTAAATGCAAAATGAAATCGATAATCGAGAGATTACAAAAAGGAGAAATTCTGCTCTCAGATGGAGCCACTGGAACCGAACTATTTAAAAAGGGAGGCGAACCCGGTGGATGTCTGGAGTTATTAAATTTGACTAATCGTGCTGCTGTTGGCGAAGTTATTAAAAGTTATCTTGACGCGGGCTCAGAAATAGTATTGACAAATACGCTTGGCGGTTCTCCCCTGAAATTGGTGAATTATAATCTTGAAGATAAAGCTGAAGCGATAAACAATGCGGCAGTAAAAATTGCAAAGGAAACAGTTGGAAGTAATGCTTACATAGCTGCATCGATCGGACCTTCCGGAAGGATTCTAAAACCATATGGTGACGTTGAACCGGAAGCTTTGAAAGAAAGTTTTGCTCGTCAGTTGAAAGCTGTGATTGATGCCGGCACCGATTTAATTTGTATAGAAACTATGATCGATTTACATGAAGCGGTTATAGCGGTAAAGACTGCAAAAGAAGTTTCTCCCCGTATTCCGGTTATTGCAACCATGACTTTTAATTTCACTCCGAAAGGATTCTATACCATTATGGGAAACAACATCCCGGATGTAGTTAAAGAGTTGATGCAAGCCGGTGTAGATATTATCGGGTCCAACTGTGGGAACGGTCTGGAAAACATGATAAAAATTGCCAGAGAATTCAAAAACTTGACAAAACTACCTATAATCATACAATCCAATGCAGGCATGCCGGAAAACAAAAACGGCCAACTGATATTCCCGGAAACACCTCAATTTTTCGCTTCGAAAGTACCTGAATTAATTGATGCCGGAGTATCCATTATCGGCGGATGTTGCGGGACAACTCCCGAGTACATCGCTGCAATTAGGTATGCATTGGACTCTCGATAAAATTCATTCAATCTTTTACTATTCCATTCTCCAATTATAAGTTTATACAACTATCACGAGTGTAGATTAGTCTAATCCATTGTAACAATTTTCCCGGTTATGTAGTCTAAAGATTAGAAAATAATGGAGGATATAATGGAAATGAAACTCACAGCCGATAATAAAAAATTTTTATGGATTTTGATAATTGCATTGATAAGTTTGATCTTAGCAAGCAATGCTTTCGCCGGGGGACTGAAAGTAATACATGAAAAAACTTTTAATGTTAAACCGGGAGAAAAACTGGAGCTTGATGCCTATTGTGGTGATATTGTTATAAATACATGGGATAAAAATGAATTATACGTAAAAGTTTTTGGGAATAACAGAGCCGAAGACAATATTGATTTTGAGTTCGTTAAAACATCGAGTGGAGTAAGAATTACTGCTGAAAGAGAAGGATCTATCTTTTTCAACTGGTTCAGCTCTATTAATTTACGATTCGAAATAAATATGCCGAAAGAATTCGATGTGGAAGTTGAAACGTCGGGGGGTGATATTTCGGCAAAAAATCTTAAAGGAAAAATGACTTATAAAACTTCGGGAGGAGATGTAGCATTAAACTCCACTTCGGGGCAATTGTTGATAAAAACTTCAGGTGGTGATATCGATCTGACAAACCACATTGGAGAATCTGAAGCTCAAACATCCGGCGGCAATATTAAGTGTATGAATACTAAAGGTGATCTTTATGTTAGGACCTCTGGAGGCTCCATTCAGCTGAAGGCAGTAGACGGTAAAATAAATGCACATACCTCCGGTGGCGATATAGAGCTGGATTATTCAGGTGTAAATAGAGGTGTTGAATTAACAACATCAGGCGGTGATATAGATGTATTTCTGCCGTCCGATTTCAAAGCTGAAGTTGAACTGCGCACGAGCGGCGGAAGCATAGAAACCGAATTCACCACTACTAAAACTTATAAAATAAAGTCTTACCTTTTTGAGGCCGAATTCAACGGCGGCGGCAACAAGCTTTATTGTAAAACAAGCGGCGGTGATGTAACTGTAAAAGAAAAATAAGATGCATATCGAATAGATCGAGTAAGGTGCAATCGATTCATCCCTCATAAAGTTGAACCGGTTGCACTTTTCTCATTTTATTATCCCTCCATTCCGTTGTTCCTTTTTTCCTCTGTCCCTCCATCCCATTATCACTCTATCCCATTGCTGCTCTAATCCCTAATTTATTGGAAAAGGAAGCATTTTTTAGGTACTTTTAAATGTTCTTGAAATAAGATTCTCTCGGTGGTTTTTAATTTCCGACAGTAAATTTTTATAGTTTTACAAGAAGGAGTTGCAATAATGACAATGGAATGGAAACAGTATTTAAATCGTACACTAAACGTGACCTTATTTGAAAATTATGGAGTCGTTTACGGTCAGAAGAAAGAAGACCATCCGGTATTCTATGAAATCGTTTTCAAGACCGGCAAACTAATAGCGGCTTACGATGACGGTCTGCTTTTGGAAAGTGTGAGAGAAGGGCAGGGAATGAAAATCTTTATACCATATACTTCCATAAAATGTGTTGAAATTTTTTAGGTAATCAAATGTCACTTTATTCTTTACTGCTACTGGTTATCTTAAATTTATTCTTCCCAAAAAATGAAGTTGAGATTAAAAGTCTAAGAACCTATAAAACTGGGGACGAAACATCTTTTCCCATACTTGATTTTGTCAATGAAAAAAATCCTACAATTACAATTGAGTTCGATATCCGTTCTGTTTCAACACCAGATATGAGTATTTTATTTAGATTCTGTGACAAAGATTGGATTCCATACGATAATATTTTTCTTGCAAATCCAGGGTACAATAAGGCATATAATTTATGGTATGACGTTCTTCCGATTACTGTTAACGGGGCTATGTATCATTTTAACGGCACGTTCCCGAATTTTGATGTTACGTTTCCGTTTTCCGGTAAATGGAAATATTTCATTACAGATGCATATGACAACGATTTGGTTTATGCTTCGGGGAAGTTCATAATTGTTTATCCTGATGTTCCGCTGTTTGTGAATTTGCGCAAAGAGAAACAACAGGATGTAATCTCAACTCCTAACGCACTCGATAGAATTTATAGTATTCGTGTGGATTTTGATCTACCGGATACTTTGTTTCCGTTAAATGTTCAAAATATTGAGATCATTGATAATCAAAAAATAGGATACCCGATTATCATTGATAAAGATACATATAACAGAAACAGGTATTATGAATGGAATGGAGCGAAAAAGTTTAGTTTTACAGCAAATAATATTAAACCGGGAAATGAATACCGTACAATCGACATCAGAGATCAAAACCGCTTCTCGCCGCCGACTGTATTCGCCCAATACGACGGCATAGAAACTTCCCGTTTTTATATTTTGGGAGGACGTGATTTAAATGGCGGATCAATACTTACTAGCTTTAAAAATGAATACGCAGAATATATGTATGTTGCGTTTAGGCTGCGCCCACCGGAAAATTTAATGAGAAGAATATTTTTAACGGGTGCGTTCACAGATTGGCAGGTGCTTCCTCAATACGAAATGTATAATGAAAACGGTTTATATAAAATTACAATTGAGCTGAAGCGCGGCAGGTATGATTATCAATACGTCACCGGTGAAATTGCTGGTAATGAAGTCGTAGATATTGATTGGGAGATATTGGAAGGAAATTATTGGGAAGCATTGAATGATTACCATGTTTTCCTTTACTATAACGAACCTCAGTTAGGAGGGTATGATAGAATTATCGGATATGTTAAAATCAAAAGTGGAGATTTATGAATACTCTGAAAATCGGAGTCATTGGGATTGGGCATTTAGGTAAACTGCACACTAAATTACTCCGTGAAGTAAATAATTGTGAACTTACGGGTATATTTGATACCGATATCGGCAAAGCAAAATCGGCTGGGAAAGAATTCAGTGTAAATGTATTTGACGATTTGGATGGATTATTAGGAGCTGTTGATGCCGTATCTATAGCTGCAACAACAAGCGCACATTATGAATTGGTTAAAAAGGCTTTCGAATTAGGCAAGCGCGTTTTTGTTGAAAAACCGATTACGGCTGCTATACATGAAGCGGAAGAACTTGTAGAATTAGCCGACAAAAAAAATCTCACACTCCAAGTCGGGCATATTGAGCGTTTTAATCCGGCGTTAGTTTCTTTGGAAAAATATAATCTTGATCCAAAATTCATTCAGACCGATCGGCTGGCACAATTCAATCCACGCGGCACTGATGTCGCCGTTGTACTTGATCTCATGATTCATGATATAGATATCATTCTAAGTCTAGTAAAGAGTGAAGTTAAAAATGTAAACGCAAGCGGTGTTGCTGTGGTATCTGATAATGTTGATATTGCCAATGCGAGAATTGAGTTTGAGAACGGAGCAGTTGCTAACGTTACCGCAAGCCGTATTTCCCAGAAGAAGATGCGTAAGATGAGGATGTTCCAAAGGGATGCTTACATATCTCTCGATTTTATCACCGGAGTTTCGGAAGTGTATCGACTGGTCTCACCGGAGGAAATGAAGAATGGTAAATTTATTTCATTCGGTGAAATGGGTGTAGGAACAAAAAAGAAAATGGTTGTGTATGAACAGCCTGAGCAAAAAGAAATAAATGCATTGAAACACGAGCTGCAGTTATTTGTTGATGCCACTCTTAATAATGAAAAACCTGTGGTCAGTGGTTATGATGGTCTTAAGGCACTTAGAGTAGCTGAAATCATCCTGAAAAAAATTGAGGAGTCGAAGATAGCATGAGACGAATAATTTTATATTTACTGTTAGTTCTTGTTTTAATTGCCGTTATTCCGGCGTTGGGGCTGACACTTTATTCAG
>CAZKNM010000069.1:12945-17290 GCA_964554135.1 uncultured Melioribacteraceae bacterium | reverse complement strand
GGGATCGTAACTTACATTGCCTGTAATATCTGCTTTTTCCAGACCGCCAATTCTGTGCTCAAGCCCAGGTGTACCGGGTATTGCCCATGGTCTTGTCAAATTTCCATCTCTCAGATATGGAAAGAATCCCTCTTTCTCCGTTCGAAACTTCACTTCAATTTTAGGAAAGTCTTTAAGGTCCGGTATTTTCCATGGCTCGGATCCATTTGCGATATAACCATCACTCAGCAGAATAACCGGAGTCATATATTTAATTGCAATCCGTGATGCTTCAAGCGCCATATAAAAACAATCAGTAGGACTTGATGCAGCAAGAACAGCAACCGGAGCTTCACCGTTTCTTCCATATAGTGCCTGCAATAAATCGGCTTGTTCCGTTTTTGTGGGAAGACCGGTGCTGGGTCCTCCGCGTTGAATATTAACGACAATAAGAGGCAATTCGGTCATTACAGCAAGACCAAGAGCTTCCGTCTTCAAAGCCATGCCGGGACCGCTGGTAGTGGTAATAGCTAACGAACCTCCGAACGCAGCGCCGATAGCAGAATTTACTCCGCTTATCTCGTCCTCAGCTTGAAATGTTTTTACTCCGTAATTTTTATAACGACTTAGAAAATGTAAGATCTCGGATGCAGGTGTAATAGGATACGAACCTAAAAACAAAGGAAGACCGCTCAATTGAGAGGCAGCTACAAAACCTAATGCGATTGCTTCATTTCCATTTATACTTCGATATTTTCCCTTGGGTAGTTTTGCCGGTTCAACTTTATACCTAGTCGTAAAAATTTCTGTATGATCACCGAAGAAGTAACCCGCTTTCAGTACTTTCCGATTAGCTTCAGCTATTGCCGGATTCTTGCCAAACTTACGCTGAATCCATTCCAAAGTCGGTTCCAAAGGTCTGCTGTATAGCCAATACATCATTCCCAGCGCAAAAAAGTTTTTTGAACGGGTGATTTCCTTTATGCTTAGTGAACTTCCTTCCAATACGGTTGTAGTTAATGAAGTTATAGGAACAGAAAATACTTCATAACCTTGCAGTCTATCATCCTCTAAAGGATTACTCTCAAAACCGGCCATTTTCAGACTCTTTAGATCAAATGCATCTTTATTTACGATGATCATCGCACCGGGTTTTAGATCTTTTAAATTTATCTTCAAAGCAGCGGGATTCATTGCAACCAAAATATCCGGGTTATCTCCCGGTGTATAAATATCATCGGAACTGAAGTGAAGTTGAAATCCGCTCACGCCGTAAAGTGTACCGGCAGGCGCTCTTATTTCAGCAGGATAATCCGGCAATGTGCTTAGATCGTTACCGACAATGGCAGTTGTATCGCTGAATTGAGTTCCGGTTAATTGCATCCCGTCGCCGGAATCACCTGCAAACCTGACTGTCACGTCGGTCAGCTGACGAATCTGTTTATGATTTTCTTTATCAATGGACATTTGGCTATTCTTTAAGTTTTTTTATTATCAAATATTTTCTGTCATTATTTTGCAGCAGATAGAACTTCTAAAAATTCATCTGCTTCTAAAAACCCTGTAATACGATTTACTTCCTTACCCTTCGAATCCATGATTATAATTGTCGGCATTCCCACAATGTTAAACTTATTTCTAATCCGGTCAGTCTCATCCGACATTGTCTGTGTCATATCAATCTTGAAACAAATAAATTCCTTAGATAATTCCACAACGCGGGGATCAGAAAAAGTTTGGGCGTCTAACTCCTTACACGGTATGCACCAGTCGGCATAAAAATCAATTATCATCTTTTGATGATCCGCCAGCGCTTGCTCGTATGCCTGGTCGCTGAATACCTGCCAATCCGGCGAATCTTTTTGAACGGGCCACAACATGTAGATTGCCATGCCCAGCACAACCATCGAAAAGACTATCTTGAAAATTCTGAAACCAATAATATCGTTGGCTAATTTATCTACAAAGAGGATATACAATGCCGCAAGAATCATATAAACCGGAAGGATGTAATGCCCAAGAGTCTCCGAGAAAAGGGGAGTTAAAAAGTAAATCGCCATTCCTACTAAAATGAAACCGAAGATGTGTTTAACCGCTTCCATCCAGAAACCGGCTTTCGGTAAAGCTTTAATCTTGCCGGAAAAGAGGGCTAAAAATAGGTAAGGCAATCCAAGACCAAGCGCCATGAAGAAGAACATTAAAAATCCGTAAAGCGGGTCTCCTTTAGCGGCAACATAAGTTATCAAACCGATTACAAACGGACCGATACAAGGAGCCGCTACGATACCCATCGTAAGACCCATAAAAAACGCTCCGAACACTCCGGCTTTCGCTCCTCCGGCTTTTGCAACTAATGAGTCGGGCAATTTGAATTCATACACTCCAAACATGCTCAGCGCTAGCGCAACCAAAACTAAAGCGACGGCAATTATCACTATCGGATTTTGAAGCAATGAACCGAACACTGCCCCGCTGAGCGAAGTTACTACTCCAACTACAGAGTAAGTCAATGCCATGCCTAACACATAAAGAACACCCAGCAGAAAAAGTCTGCTCGTCTTTCCTTCGCTTTGACCGCCAAAATATCCGACAGTTATTGGAATCAACGGGTAAACACACGGAGTTAAATTCAGTGCCAACCCACCAAGAAATACAATTATCAAACTTATTATCAAACCGCTTGATTCTAATGTGTTTCCCAATATCTCTTCTCTAACTTTCGCTTGGTCGGAAGAGCCTAAATTTATTTGTGAGAATAATTCCGAATTTTGTTCTGTTGTTGGGACACTTTCATCAACCACAGTGACAGTTAAATTTTGTTCCGCACTGTTCGGCGGCATACATGTCATATCATTGCATGCCTGGTAATTGAATTTTATCTTGAGTTGATATTCACCCAATTCTATGTTTGCCGGGACGTTTATTATCCCGCCGATTAAAATTTCTCCTTCAAAGACCGAAACCGGTTTTTCCGAAAATCCAAGATTTACCTCTTTAGGTTCGGGAAATTTGGTCATTGTAATTTTATATCCTGCTTCCGATGACAATTCCACCGTCGAAGGGATGAGAAAATCTTCGTTCGGTTTGTTGGAGTTAATGTGCCAGCCTTCAGCTATTTTAGCTTTTATTGCAAATTTGAATTCACCACCGGGATGCACTGTATCAACTGAAGTAAAAACTTCAATACTCACCAAATTAGATTCCGTACCGAATTGACCGAATAATGAATTAGTAAATACAATAAGTAAAGTTGCGAACAATAAATTTTTCACAATATTAATCCTTACATTTTGGGGTATTTGAAAAAAAAATTATTTTCTCCATCTCTGAACTATCGGAAACCTTCTGCCGTAGCCGAACGCTTTGGAAGATACTCGTAAAGCCGGCGCTGCTTGTTTCCTTTTAAATTCATTCATGTCGATTAGTTTTAAAACTTTTTTAACCGTGTCATAATCCTTTACTACTTCAACTATTTCTTTGAACTCCTTTCTTTCTTCAAGATACATTTTCAGTATTCGATCCAATAAATCGGAAGAAGGAAGAGAATCTTTATCGGTTTGGTTAGGTCTAAACTCTGCGGAAGGAATTTTATCGATGATTTCATTCGGGATGATTTCTTTATCTCTATTAATATATTTTACAATCCGGTAAACTTGAGTCTTGTAAACATCTGCAATAACTCCGACAGCCCCACACATATCACCGTATAACGTTGCATAACCAACCGCCATCTCGGACTTATTTCCCGTCGTACACAACAAATATCCGAACTTATTTGAAAGAGCCATTAAGTAAAGTCCTCTTACACGGGATTGAATATTCTCTTCGGTAATGTCTTCCATTTTATCGCCAAACAAAGGTTTTATCACCTCCAGCACTTTATCAACAACAGGTTGAATGGAAACGTTGTTATATGAGATGCCGAGATTTTTGATTAGTATCTCCGAATCTACCACACTCCCCTCACTGGAATATTTGGAAGGCATCAAAACTACGTGCACATTTTCTTTACCAAGTGCTTTAACTGCAATATATGTAACCAAGGCAGAATCAATCCCACCACTCAGTCCAACCAGAGCTTTTTTGAAACCAGTCTTCCTTGCATAATCTCCTAAACCTAATTTCAAAGCGTTCAATACTTCTTCTTCGAAATCAGCTTCAACTTCTTTTATTGGTTTATATTTTTCTCTTGTATCGAAAATGAAGTAATCTTCCTCATACTTCTTTCCCAACAGACAGAGCTCACCCTTAGAGTTGAAACACATGCTTGCCCCATCAAAAATCAGTTCTGTCTGAGCACCGACGCAACATACATATGCAAGAGGGAATTCATCGGTTTTAGAAAGAAGGGAAAGCATTCGTCTGC
>CAZKNM010000069.1:0-12911 GCA_964554135.1 uncultured Melioribacteraceae bacterium | reverse complement strand
TCAAAATTGAGGCTCCGGCATCTACCAATTTTTGAACCGGATCGACCGAGTAGAGGCGTTTCTTCCAATAATCTGCATCATTCCAAATATCTTCGCAAATGGAAATCCCTAATTTCTCTCCATAGAAGTCATGTACAAAAACATTCTTGGCAGATTCAAAATATCGTACTTCATCAAATACATCGTAATTTGGGACCAGTGTCTTGTTTTGTATGAATTGTATTTTCCCGGCATAACATAGCATCGCGGAGTTATATATACCAGTACCGATATTATCTTCATAGTCTTCTGTGATTGTACCGAATAATAATCCTATTCCCCCTGTTTGAGCAGCTATTTCTTCACCTGCGATTTTTATCGCATCACGGAATTCCTGCTTCTCAACTAAATCCAATGGCGGATAACCGCAAATAGCAAGTTCTGGGAAAATAACCAAATCGACTTTATCGGATACACCTTTTCGGTAACCGTCTAAAATTTTCTTTTTGTTCCCTTCGATATCGCCGATGATTGAATTACACTGGCAAAGCGCAATTTTCATGGATTACTAATTTTATTAAGTCTGTAAAAAATAGATAAGATATATGCTTAATTCAAGTTGTGTACTAAACAACCTTGAAGGTCTTTTGTGACCTTCAAGGTTTTATGAACTTTGAAGGTTAACTAATAAAATCAGTTCCGTACAGGTACTGCTTTATAACCATACATCAGAATACCGGCGTCACCTTCGGCTTGTACAAGTCTGAATTCCACTTTAACCGGCATTCCGATCTTTAACTCTTCCGGTTCGCAGTCTGCTATTTGCATCATAGTTGAAACGCCGTCTTTCAACTCAACTATCCCGACAGCATAAGGAACTTCATCTTCAAATCCTGTTGGTGCCACTCTAATAACAGTATATGTTTTAATAATACCTTCATCTGAGAGCTTCACGGTTTCAAATTCGCGGTGCCCGCATTCAGGACAAATCAATCTCGGAGGGAAATTTATTTTACCGCACTTTTTGCATTTCGCAGCTTCCATCCGGTAACGCTGCGGATATTCGCGCCAGTTTCTTCCTGTTGTTCCCATGTTATTTCACCTCCAGAATATGACAAACTGAACTTCCGCCGGAACCGCCCATGTTTTGAGCCATACCAACTTTGGCACCCTTTACTTGACGCTCACCGGAATCACCTCTTAACTGTTCTGTTATTTCGATAATCTGAGCAATCCCTGTTGCACCGACTGGATGACCTTTTGATTTTAATCCACCGGATGTATTGATTGGAATTTTTCCACCGATAGCAGTGGCACCCGACTCAACCGCCGGACCACCTTTCCCCGGCTCGAAGAAACCGAGCGCTTCGGTTACACAAATTTCTGCGATGGAAAAACAATCGTGCACTTCACAGAGATTAATATCAGTCGGTTTTTTACCCGCCATTTCGAAAGCTTTTTTACCGGCAAGTTCAACTGCAGTCAGCCATGTTAAGTCTTTCCTATCATGCAAAGCGATTGTATCTGTCGCTTGCCCCGTACCAATTACCTGAATAATCTGGTGCTTCTTGAATTTTTTCTTTGCCAAATCTAACGGACAAAGAATTACAGCTGCTGCGCCGTCAGTTACCGGAGAACAATCCATTATTGTTAACGGATCGGCAACCATAACAGAATTGATAACCCCATCTAAAGTAGTTTCGAATGGAAATTGAGCTCGTTTATTTTTTGCACCGTTTTTATGATTTTTAACCGACACGTGTGCCAGCTGTTCTCTTGTTGTTCCGTATTTGTGCATATGTGCTTTGGCAATCATTGCATATAGACCGGGGAAAGTTATGCCATGAAAACATTCATATTCCTGATCGGCTGCGGTTGACAATGCATAAGTCGCAGCGCCTCCGTCAACGTCTAGCATTTTTTCAACACCACCGGCTAAAACAATATCATTCATCCCGGAAGCAACATCAATGAAAGCTTGACGAAATGCCAGTCCACCCGATGCACAAGCAGATTCTACTCTTGCAGCAGGAATATTCCCATAACCTAAATAATCAGCCATTATTGAGCCAATGTGTTCTTGCCCGACAAACAATCCCCCGCTCATGCAGCCGATATACATTGAATCGATTTTATCGACACCGGCATCGTCGATCGCATTGAGAGCCGCTTCTGTAAAAAGATCTCTAAAAGATTTTTCCCAAAGCTCACCCCATTTCTCGTTCATCCCGACGCCGATAACGGCAACTTCGCGCATATTTTATTCTCCTTTTATTTTTCAAATATTATTCCAAATTAAACTTAAGGTTATCGTAAATAAAAATGTATTACCCTTTGTTCTTCAAAATCTTCCCTCTAAACTTCGCATACGTTCCATAATCAAGGTAACGTTGATTTTTATCTAGATAATCTCTCGTCTTCTTCGCTTTGCTTTGTGCGCTGGGTAATTTATCCGTACACTTAAAAATAAAAGCATCACTGCCGGAACCGGAACCGTATGAAACCATTAGAATTCTGTTACCGGATTTCGCAACATCAAGAATTGCAGAAAGACCAATAGGAGATGCTCCGGAATAAGTATTACCTAAAGTAGGAACAAGCCAACCTGCTTCAATTTTTTCTTTAGGGAAACCAAGCATTTGACCAACTCGCATCGGAAACTTTCCATTTGGCTGATGGAAAACTACATAATCAAAATCTTCCGGTTTCGCTCCTGCTTTTTCCATAATACCTTTGGCTGCACCAACTACATGTTTGAAATAAGCAGGTTCACCAGTAAATCTTCCTCCATGCTGAGGATAGAATTGATGCTCACGGCGCCAAAAATCCGGAGTGTCCGTCATAAAAGAATATGTTTCTTCGATCTCTGCCAGTAAATCATGATCGGCAAAAATAAAAGCAGCAGCACCAGCAGAAGCACTATACTCAAGAGCATCTCCCGGTGCACCTTGAGAAGTATCTGCACCGATGCCAAGACCGTATTTTATTAATCCGGCTTTCACAAGTCCGTGCGCAACAAACATTCCTTCAGAACCTGCCTTACATGCGAATTCAAAATCCGCACAGTGGATGGCAGGAGTAGCACCTATTGCTTCGGCTACAATAGTTCCGGAAGGTTTAACTGCATAAGGGTGTGATTCGGATCCGATGTAAATAGCTCCAATTTCAGTAGGGTTTATATTGCAGCGTTTTAGTGCATTCTTGGTGGCTTCCACCGCCATGGTAATTGTATCCTGATCGGGAGAAGGGACAGATTTTTCCCTCAGCATTAAACCTCTCTTATAACTTGGAGCATCAGCACCCCAAATTTTTGCAATCTCCTCGACCTTGATTCTGTTTCGAGGTATGTATGCACCATACCCAATAATACCGACAGTTTTACTCATTAAAGAAGTCCTCCATTGATATATGTATAATAATTTATAAAACTTAGCAGATTCATTTTTGACATGGAAATTACCAATATATATTCAAAAATAAAATTTTTCGTAGCAAAATTTAAGCTAAAATATATTGTAAAATACTCCTAATTCCTTGCAGAAAATAATAAACCTTTTGCACGTTGCAACGTCTAAAAAAATGAAAATAAAAAGAGATTACTATGAAAGAGAGACTTTATCGTTCCAGAAAGAACAGGGTAATTGGGGGTGTTGCCGCAGGATTTGCGGAGTATTTAAACATAGATGTTATTCTAGTTAGAGTGATCTTTGTCGTTCTAACTATTCTCCATGGTGCGGGTTTACTTTTATATATCATTCTATGGATTGTAGTGCCGGAAGATAAATCACTGCAACCTCAGACTGATGTGAAAATAGACAGCAAACCAAGTGATGATAAAGTAGAAGCTAAACCTGCCTTAGAAGGTTTAAAAGAGCCTGTCAAAAAATCAGCTGGTAGAGGACGGTTATTTTTCGGTATTATTCTGATCGCATTTGGAATTATCTTTCTGCTGGATAGAATTTTTCCATATTTTGATTTTGTCGATATCTTCCCAATCATATTAATTATTATCGGTATAATTTTTCTTTTTAATTCATTACGTAAATAACAGAGATTAATAAAATGAAAACTGGACAATTATTTTGGGGGATGTTTTTTTTAGCTTTAGGAGCTTTGATCCTGTTTACAAAATATGATATTATTATCAGTAATTGGGATTTTGTTTGGGATCTCTGGCCATTACTGCTTGTGTTCATTGGCTTGATGGTTGTTACAAAAAATACTATTGTCAAACCCATAATAAGTCTTCTATTCGGAATTTTTATTGCTGTGGTGATTTTCGGTACTTTCTATAATCTTTTTGGTTTTATCGAGTGTAATGAAGATTATGATTATTCAATCAGCAAAGTCTATGAAGAAAATTACAACGGTTCGGAATTTGCAAACCTCGAAGTAAAATCTGGAGCCGGGACATTTTATATTCAACGTCCTACCGATTTGTTGGTTCATGGTACAGGTAAAGGGAATTTCGCTGATTATAATTTTTATACTTATAATAGAGATAATACTGCTTGGGTCGAATTTAATCTCCGCAATAAACACTTCTCTATTTTCGATGGAAAAATCAGAAACTTTCTAGAAATAGAGCTTAATGAAAAACCCGTGTGGGATTTAAAATTAGACATCGGTGCTGCAAGAGCCAAATTCGATCTGTCTCCTTTCAAAATTCGTGATATCGATCTCAATACAGGTGCTACATCAGTCTATATAAAATTAGGTAACTTGTACGATGACGTTAACGTTAGTGTTGAAATGGGTGCGGCATCACTCATATTTGATATACCGAAAGAATCAGGATGTAAGTTAACCGGAAAGATGTTTTTAATGTCAAAAGATCTTGATGGTTTCATTAAAAGAGATAAACGATATTATGAAACACCAAACTATGAAGATGCCGAGAATAAAATCGATATAGATATTCAAGGTGGAGTTTCTTCGGTAGAAATAAATAGATATTAGCCAAATCCCTACTATAATGTACATGAGAACCCGGTTTCATTTACGAGATCGGGTTTTCTTTTTGCCTACTTTCTTATTGGGATTCCATAAATGTTTTTTCATTTTTACACACCCATTATTATCAAACTCAATCCCCTCGGAACGGAGCAGTTCTTCCATAATACTCTCATTACCGAAATGCATTCTTCCTGTCAACGCTCCAAACCGATTAACAACTCTATGACAAGGTAAGTTTGAGTCCTTAGCGCCGTTAACTGCCCAACCTACCGTTCGTGCCGATGATCTTATACCGCATACCTGCGCAATAGCACCGTAAGTAGTTACCTTACCGTAAGGAATCCGAGCAACAACTTCATAGACCTTATCAAAAAAATCTTTTTTAACCGGTTTTCTTTTTCTTGGTTGCAGTTTTTTCATATCGGAAATGAAATTATTCCCCCATTACTTTTACGATTACTCTTTTTCTCCTTCGACCGTCGAACTCGGCATAATAAACCTGCTGCCACGGTCCGAAGTCAAGTTTACCTTCTGTTACAGGAATAACTACTTGATGATGTATGATAAGATTCTTTAGATGTGCATCTCCGTTATCTTCCCCGGTTCGGTGGTGCCGATAATCCGGATTAAAAGGTGCAAGCTTTTCAAGCCATTCATCAATATCCTTAATTAGTCCGTTCTCTGCATCGTTCACATATACGCCGGCTGTAATATGCATTGCCGAAACTAATATCATCCCTTCTTTGATTCCGCTTGCTTTTAATATTCGTTCAACCTCTCCGGTAATATTAATATATTCCCTTCGCTTGGAAGTGTTAAACCAAAGATATTCTGTAAATGTTTTCATTTCCAACTTTATAATGATTATTTGCGAATATCATTTTTCAAATCAATTTCTTTAGCAAGTTGATAATATTCATCAGTCAAATTCATCAATCTCTCTGCAAGGTTTTTGATAATCTTCTTCATTATATCTGGATATCGTTTCATCAGTTCATACATATCTGCTTGAAGGACGATCACATTTGTATCTTCGACAGCTTTAATAGTTGCTGTACGAGGCCGGTTAAGAATAAAGCTCATCTCACCTATTATTGTCCCCTCTTCTGTAAATTCTGCGACCATAACATCACCTTTGAAAACACCCACCTTTCCGTCGATCAAAATAAATAAATCTTGATTTTTACTCCCTTCCTTAGTTAGGATTTCTCCCTTTCTAAATAATTTCATATGACCGCCTCCTTATTAATTATGTGTGAATTTTAAGAGGAATGCTTTTATGAAATCATTAATATCACCGTCCATTACACCATGTGTATCCGAAGTTTCAACATTAGTTCTATGATCCTTTACCATATTGTAAGGATGAAATACATACGAGCGAATCTGGCTTCCCCATTCGATCTTCATTTTATTTTTTTCTATCTCATCCAGTTCGGCATCTAATTTCTCTCTCTCCAATTGATAAAGTTTAGCTCTTAGAAATTTCATTGCATTATTTTTATTCTGGAGCTGGCTTCTTTCAGATTGACAAGCAGCCACAACCCCGGTAGGAATATGAGTTATTCTTACAGCAGTTTCAACTTTATTTACGTTCTGCCCTCCTTTACCACCTGACCGGAACGTATCGATTTTTAAATCAGCCGGATTAATATCAATCTGAATCGTATCATCAACTTCAGGGATTACAAATACTGAAGCAAAAGAAGTATGTCTTCGTTTGTTTGCATCAAAAGGAGAAATTCTTACTAATCGATGAACACCGTTCTCAGCTTTCAGATATCCGTAAGCAAACTCTCCTTCAACTTCAATTGTAGCGCTTTTTATTCCGGCTGCATCACCATCGAGAAAGTCGATTAAAGTCATTTTATAACCGTTTTGTTCACCCCAGCGAAGATACATGCGCATAAGCATTTCCGCCCAATCTTGCGCCTCAGTTCCGCCAGCTCCAGAATGGATGGTCAAGATGCAATTTTTTTCGTCATCTTTGCCGCTTAACATACTTTTCAATTCGGCATCATAAACAGATTTATCTAGTGAATCTAATTCGGCTTCTATTTCATCAAGAAAAGACTCATCCTCCTCGGCATCAGCCAGATCGATAAAATCTTTTAAGTTTCTATATTTCAGATGTAGATTCTGCCAGAGGACAACCCAGTTTTGTAGTGATTTCGATTTCTGTAAAAGGGATTGAGCATTTTTCTGATCATTCCAAAAATTGGAGGCTTCACTAAGCTGTAGGATTTTTTTTATTTCGTTTTCTTTAACATCTAACTTAAAGATACCCTCTTAAATTAGAAATTCTCTCTTCAACTCCTTTAAGCAATTTCAACTGCTCTTCATACATGATTTTTATTTCTCCAGATTTATTTTCACCACATTAAATTTAATGAATTTTTCTTTACCGAATTGACTCATATGCAACTTTATAAAATACCAATTACATTCTCAACTATTTTCCCCAAGTCGTTATAATTTTCCACTTCAAACCATTTGATTCTTTTATCCTTCCTGAACCATGTCAATTGTCTTTTGGCATATCGTCTTGTATTCCGTTTTATCAATTCAATAGCTTTCTCTAAAGTAATTTCACGATCAAAATAGGAAATTAATTCTTTGTACCCAACCGTGTTTAGAGCATTTAGGTTCCTAGCATTCCCTCTTTGCAGAATATTCTCTAATTCTCCAAGAAGACCCGACCGAATCATTTGATCTACCCTAGCATCGATATTCTTGTACAACACTTTGCGTTCCCAAAGTAAACCAAATTGTAAAAATGAAACATTCAGTTCGCGTTTATGTTTTTTCTGTAACTCGGAAATCGGTTCCCCAGAAATATGATAGACTTCCAACGCCCGCATAACTCTTTTCCAATTTTGAGGAAGCATATTTCTTGCAATTTCGGAATCGACCTTGTTCAGTTTGTTATATAAATACTCATTCCCATACTTTTTCCTAAGCGAGTGTAATTCCTCTCTATATTCCTCATCAACATCTACAGTATCGAAAATACCATCTACTAATGCTTTGATGTAAAGTCCAGAACCTCCTACAACAATCGGTACTTTATTTTTTGCATGAATATCGGCAATTACCTGAAGAGCATCATGTTCAAATTTGCTTACATTATAGGTCCCATTGAGTTCGAGCGTATCTACAAAATGATGTTTTACTTTTGCCAATCCCTCTATGGGAGGTTTTGCAGTACCGATGTCAAGATATTTATAAATTTGGCGGCTGTCGGCTGAAATTATTTCCGTTCTCAATTTCTCAGCCAATTCTATCCCGACTTTTGTTTTGCCCGAACAGGTAGGTCCTAATATTAAGATTACTCTTCTTTCCAACCCTCTCTTCCAACTAATGGAACAAACGCAAAACTAGGCACACTGTTTATATCAAATTTGTCGTCGGAAATCTTGGTTAATATTTTCATAATTTGAGAATATCGGTTTCCAACAGGGATTACTAGTCGACCACTGACCTTCAACTGTTTTTTCAAATTCTCCGGGATCGTGGGGCTGCCTGCTGTTACTATTATTCCGTCGTATGGAGAGAATTCTTCCCAACCGATTGTTCCATCGCCGCATTTTACCGCTGCTCTTATTCCGAGGTCATCAAATAATTTCAAAACCATGTTATATATATCTTGATTTCGTTCGATCGTATAAACTTTCACACCCATTTTGTAGAGTATTGCTGCTTGGTATCCAGAACCCGTACCGATTTCCAATACTTTTGAATTTGGTTTTAATTGAAGTGCTTCTGTCATAAATGCCACTGTGTAAGGCTGAGATATCGTTTGCCCATACCCTATGGGAAGAGCAATGTCTTGATATGAATGTTGCTTTACTGCAGCAGGTACAAACTTATGTCTCTCTACACCAAGCATAGCTTTTAGAACACTTTCGTCCTTAATTCCCTTGCTTCGCAATAATTCAATTAATTCTTCTCTCTCTTTTTTATTCATAATAATCCAAATTGGAAATGAGTTATCAAAAATATAACTTATTTTATTAAGTTTTGATGGGAATTATAAAATTTAAGAAAAATTTATGGTAGAGACCATTTTAGGTGCCGTATTAATTATGTGTATGCGCATAGCCGATGTATCAATAGGTACAATGCGGACTATCTTTGTTGTGCAAGCAAAAAAATATCATGCTGCTATTGCCGGATTTTTTGAAGTACTAATATGGATATTTGCAATGAGATACATCGTTCAACATATGGACCAAGAAATAAATCTTCTTGGTTATGCAGCTGGATTTGCACTAGGTAACATTCTCGGTATTAATCTTGAGCAGAAACTTGCTTTAGGATACGTGCAAATCAATATTATTTCTCAACATTTTACAGATAAAATTGCGGATAAATTAAGGAAATCAAAATTTGGAGTAACAATAATTCCCGCTGAGGGGAGTTCGGGTGGTCGCTCAATATTAATAGCCATAATCCGAAGAAAAGATTTAAAAGCCGTTATAAATTTAATTGAATCGGTAGATATAAATGCTTTTATCACTGTTCAACATTCAAGACCATACAGAGGATTTATTCACGGTTCGAGAAAATAATTTATTGCCTTTCTTATATTGATATAATTACAAAACAGTATTATATTTCACCACCGAAAAACAGAATCGTTCTTAAAGTATTGACTGCGGGAATAGCTCAGTTGGTAGAGCGCAACCTTGCCAAGGTTGATGTCGCGGGTTCGAGTCCCGTTTCCCGCTCAATGGAAATCCACTCTTAAGTGGATTTTGTTTTTTGATTTAGACTTAGTGGATTTATTATTTCGGTGGAGTGGCCAAGTGGTCGAAGGCGAAGGTCTGCAAAACCTTTATTCGTGGGTTCGAATCCCACCTCCACCTCTTTCAAGCCTTTCTTAAGAGAAGCAAGTGTTTTTCATTTATATTTTGCACAGTTTACGCGATGGTAAACGCTATATTGGTTCTACCTCAAATCTTCAGAGAAGGCTAACAGAGCACAATCTTGGAAAAGTTAAATCGACCCGCAATCGAAAACCTTTGGAATTAATTTACCATGAAGAGTTTAGTTCCAAAAGTGAGGCTCTAAAGAGAGAACAATTTTTCAAAACTCACAAAGGTCGTGACTTTCTTGATTCATTAAACAAATAATCGGCGAAGGTCTGCAACCCGGCACCGTCGGGCGAATCCGATCGCTGCCTCAAAATGGTGTGAAGATAATTTATATTCATTCCCTTTTTAAAAAGGTCTCAAATCATTTAATGATAAGAGTTTTCTAGACTTTTATTTGTAATAAAATATGGATGTAGAAGGAAGATTAGTATGATATAAGAAAATCAAATAGGCTGGAAATCCTTTTATCGAACATCAATTCAACCTAACATTTGTCAACGCACTGCTTAACCAGTCAACCACCTCAACAAACACTGCATATATCCCATAAATAGCAAGAACGCTTCCAAAAAATAATAAGAAGAGAATGAGGTAATCGTCGGTATCAAGATTTAATTTAACTTTCATAATCCCACCTCCGGATGAAAGTTGAAATACTAGAACTTTTCCCCCATTCAATCTAACACGAAATCAATGTAACAAATAATCAAGAAAGCTACAAGATTTAATTAAAAGTCAAAGAGATAAATAATTGCCCCAACAATACAAGTAATTCTATGCAACTATAAAATAAATCATTACGTCATAATTGTGAGTACGAAAAAATCGTCTCACAAACAAAATA
Organism: uncultured Melioribacteraceae bacterium; assembly: GCA_964554135.1. Lineage (GTDB taxonomy): Bacteria > Bacteroidota > Ignavibacteria > Ignavibacteriales > Melioribacteraceae > CAZKNM01. Next base: position 2,255 of record CAZKNM010000069.1, on the reverse strand, counting down.
AGATCAATATATAAACCTAAAGGGGGTTAATATGAAAAAGTTCATTTTTTTAGTATCACTAATTTTGCTGGTTGTTTTTGCCGCTCAAATTTCAGCTGAACAGACAAGCGAAAAATCCAAATCCGAAACTATTGAAACCAATCTAATTATCGGAGTTAATTCGAACAACGAAGGACTCAGAATAAGCGCTGCTTATTATCTCGGTGAAATGAAATCCGAAAAGGCTGTAATTCCATTAATGAGAATGCTTCGTGAAGAAAAAAGTGATGCAGCAAGAATAATGGCTGCTCTATCTCTAATAAAGATTGAGGATCCACAAGGCTTATTCCTAGTTAAAAGAACCGCAACATTTAATGAATATGCAAGAGTGCGCAATTTAAGCGGACATTTTTATAATGCATATCTTCTGAAAAAATACCTCGAGCAAAATCCCGAAAAAGCAGAGTATATAGCAGGTTTCTAATTGTAAAAGGAGGAGTTATTATATTAACTCCTCCTATTTCATAATGATCATTTTCTTGGCTTCAACAAATTTCTCGGTTTTCAAAATATAAACGTATACACCGCTGGTTAAATTCTCCGCATTAAATTCAACTCTATAATATCCCGGAGATTGTTTTTGATTTACTAATTCGGCAACCTCTCTTCCCATCATATCATATACTCTTAACTGAACCTTTTTTTCTGACCTTTCCCCAAGGTTTAGAATTTCATAACCTATGATCGTCTTGGGATTAAAAGGATTCGGATAATTATTGTACAATATATACTCTGTCGAGATTTGTGAATTTTCAGTTACATCTGTAATCAATTGGTAGGTATACGTCGTACGGCTTGAATTGATCCAACTCTGAGATAATACTTGATACACCTGCTGAATTTGAGTTGCTTTATTACCATTTACATCATAAGTATAGAAGTATTTAATTGAAGGGATCCATGTATTGTTTGTCCAATTCTCAATCAAGCATTGAGTAACCATCCAATTTTGATCGTAAGAATATGTTGATCGAAGCTGATCGGTCCAATTATTAAATAATTTCATTTGAGTTAGATCTGTTATTTTATAACCATTGGGATTATATGTGTAGATAGTTCTTGAAAAATCGGTCCAAGCATTATTTACATACATTTGAATTAATGCTTCAAGAGTATTCCAATTTGGATCATATGTATAAAATATTTTGGTCATATCTACCCATGCATTGTTTTGCCATTGCTGAGTGAGAAGTTCAATGGTATACCCTTCGGGATTGTATGTATAGAATAATTTGCCTGCATTAATCCAATTACCATTTATCCAATTTTGTGTAGTAACAATCAAATTATAACCTTGTTGGTTATAGTCATAGATCATTTTATAATCATCAATCCATTGGTTGTTTGACCAGTTCTGTGCGTTCATTAGTGTAACTAAATTATTTTGATCATAAGAATATAATTCCCGCCGATCATTTTGCCACGGATTTAGTACACAATTCTTCACAATTACAGCAATATTATTTCCGTTTTGATCATAATCATAGAGGTATTGAAATGACGGAGCCCAGTCATTAATATCCCATATGTCGGTAATACTTTCAATGACTTTATATACATCATCCATAGAATATTCCTTAACCAAACTTGCATTGAAATCTTTATTGGTGAGTTCAAATAATTTTTGTTTGATATTGTCCCCTTTTTCCTGTGCAAACACGCCACATATAATCAAGTATAAGAAGATGATGACAATAAAACTTTTTATAAAAATTTTCATGTGCCCTCCTTATTTTCTATTATCATACTTCTAAATATTCGAAACAACTAATTAAATTAATAAGGATTCTCACCCTACTTAGATTTTAAAATAATCATTTTTTTGTAAATACTCATATTTAACTTTATTTTAGCATGGTCCAATTGTGATTTCCAATGAAATCTGACAAACATTATATAAAGCGCTGTTTTGAATTAGCAGCTAAAGGCAAAGGGAAAGTAGAACCTAATCCATTGGTTGGTGCCGTTGTAGTTAAAGGAAATAAAATCATCGGAGAAGGCTGGCATGAAAAATTCGGTGGACCACATGCGGAGGTAATAACATTTTCCAACACAACCGAAGATGTCGCTCGATCAACTTTATATTGCAATTTAGAACCATGCTGTCATACCGACAAAAAAACTCCTCCTTGTGTACCACTGATAATTAGTAAAAAAATTTCCAGGGTAGTGATTTCAAATATTGATCCCAATCCAGAGGTCTCTGGAAAAGGGAT
>CAZKNM010000068.1:0-17552 GCA_964554135.1 uncultured Melioribacteraceae bacterium | reverse complement strand
TGAGAGTTCCTTCGGCATATTTTTCTGTTTATGGGATAATCCAACATCCGAAAGGGCATGATAGATTTTTCGCTTCATTTGCTTTCGCGGTGTTCCGGTTACTTGCAATATAAAAGCTAAATTGTCGTAAACGTTTCTGTCTTCCAATAATTTAAAATCCTGGAAGACTACCCCGATCTTCTTCCGTAACTCCGGTAAATCGATCGGTTTGATTTTTTCGGATGTATAATCACCTACCTGAACATAACCATTCTGAGGGAAAATGTTCATATAAACCATTTCAAGCAATGTTGATTTCCCCGATCCGCTCTTACCGATCATAAATACGAACTCACCCGGATCTACATGAAAATTGAGATCGGTAAATACCGGCTGGTTCGGATAGCTAAATTCAACATTTGTAAATGTCAGCATATTTTACTCTGTTCTTTGTAATATGAATTGTGCGCGTTCGGTCTTATCGTTCGCTCTATCAAACGTAAAAGCATTATAACATGAATGAATTTTAAATTTACTATCCTTCAACACCGCAGAATATTCTTCCATGTCATAAATTCTCTGCTTATGAATTTCTTCAAATAATTCCCCGTTTTCGAATATCAATTTAAAATAATTATAATGAATTTTCTCGATTTTATTATACTCGCTCTTCTGGAAATATCTAATACCTTGGTACTTTCCGCTCCTGTTCAAGAGGCGCTGATATTTTATACTGTTTCTTTCCAGGCCGACATCGAAAATAAAATAACCACTGGGAACAATAAAATCGGAGATCGTATTAAAGAAGTCCTTAAGCTTATCGATTTCGGTCAGGTAATTTATGCTGTCGAAAGTTGAAAATACAAAGGAGAACTTTTTTTTAAATGGTAATTTCGTCATATCACAGCATATTCTCAGCAATGCAGAATCAGGGCACTCTTTAAGCATATAATGAGAAATGTCGGTTAATATTAAACCGGGAAATTTTGCTAAAAGATATTTCGAAACGTTACCCTGTCCGGCTGCCAGTTCTAAGATTAAACCATCTTTTATGTCCAACGACTCATACACATTTGTAATATATTTAGCCCAATCTCTATAATTGATTAGCTTCATTAGGTGGGAATATATTCGGGTTAACTTTGAGTATGGAGGAGTCATTTAGTTTTTCTTCTGGCGTCGGTTATTTTATCGGCTAATTTAAAAGCTTCAATAAGACTATCCGGACTAGCTTGATTTTTCCAGGCAATATCAAAAGCAGTTCCATGATCGGGTGAAGTTCTTACTATAGGAAGACCTGCTGTAAAATTGACACCTTTATTAAAGCTGAGCATTTTAAAGGGAATGAGTATCTGGTCGTGGTACATCCCAACAACAGCATCGTAGTTCACGTATAACTTGGTGGCAAAAAAAGCATCCGGAACAAAAGGTCCGTCAATATTATTACTATGAAAATTCTTTATTACCGGTTTAATAAATACTTCTTCTTCCAAACCCATTCTTCCTGCTTCACCTGCATGCGGATTGAGTGCAAGCACAGCAATTCTCGGTTTATTTATGCCGAAATCTTTGATTAAACTTTCCTGCAAGATCTTAATTGTCGAGTATATTTTTCTCTTTGTAATTAATTCCGGCAGATTTTTAATCGAGCTGTGTGTTGTTACCAATGCAGCTATCATTTTATCCGAAACGAAAAGCATGGCGGGATCTTTTACTCTACATAATTCTCCCAGCATTTCAGTATGCCCCGAAAATTTTATTCCCGCTTTTTCTAAAGCCTCTTTTGACAACGGTGCCGTTATTAGAGCATCGGCATTACCGCGGATAACATGCTCGAATGCCATCCTCACCGCTTTAAAACTGATTTCTCCCGAAATCTTGGTCGAACTGCCGACGCTTCTCTGAGCTTTCCCCAAATCAAGGATTGTAATATCCTTGTTGACAATTATTTCATCCGTAATTTTTTCCGTTATGTCGTATTTGAAAGTAGGTTTGATTAATTTCGCAGCCAGCTTAAATATTTCGGCAGGTATATAGAGGAATAGTTTATACTTCGATGGAGAATAGATCTTATTAAATGCTTTGATGCATATCTCCGGTCCAATACCGTTGATATCGCCGCAGGTAAAAACAAATCTTTTCATTTTTATTTTATTAACGAAAAATTGCCCAAACCCGTATTATCCTTAAAATAGAAATCACGGTTGATATTTGAATAATGCCAAATTTCAATAACCTCACTTTTCTCAGAATAAAGGCGCTCTACTTTTGTCGGTTTACCAAATTTAATATAGATTTTCCCTCTATCCAAGGACGCACCAAAACCGTCCAATGTAGAAAAATTTTCATTGGCATAATCTACACGTGTATAGAACTCCTCCATTAAGCCATTAAAAAAAGAATCCTTCCGAGAATTTCTTTTCTCCCAAAAGGAATATAAGTATTTATAATAATCTTGTCGAGAATGATCTAACAACTCGTCTACAACACTCTCATTTACAATATTACCCAACAGTTTTATGGCATATTCGGTATCCATCAATGATTTTGGTTTATCCAGCCATACAACATTATATGTAAAGGTTTTCTTTTCTTTACCATTCAAACCGACACTTATTTCGGTTATACCCTCTTTCAGATTCTTGTTAATATCATTTAATACAAAAAGATTAAGCGGGGCATTCCCCTCAACTTCCGCTATTATAATCTTATTATCACATGAGTTAAATCCGGCAGCTATGGAATAATGTCCGGCAGATAAAGAATATGACGTTACATTATTCTCCTGCATGACCTCAACATTTATTGAATCAATGCTGGTATCTGTGATAGGAATAACAAGCGAAAAGTGTGATGAAGAAAAAGGAATATAGTTTTGATAGTTAACCAATTCAAATAATTCGGTTTCTTGACACATTGAAATATTTTCAGCGACAACAATAGGTTTAATTATTTTACCGTTAATTTCCTTATCAATATTACATGTGAACGGTTTTAACACAATTACCTGATCGGTATTGCCAATTGTTATTGATGGAGAAAAAGTATAAACCCCTCTTTCTAAATTTATTTTCAACAACCCTTCGATGAATTCATTTCTTGATTTAGTAATCTCATAATTTTCAACGGTAACTTCACGAGATGCTATCTCTCTAGCAGTTACTGATTCATCGAGCAATGCTTCGATCGTTAATGAAAGACCACCTTTATAAAATCCGTTATCTTTGATAAAAACCAAATTATTATATGGAATACGGAACGTAATATAACACTCGAACAAGGAATCGTGCGGGAGAACGTGTGTTTCGAAAAAGATTAAATCAGGTATCCCTTGATCTTCATCTGTAAAAATGGGTCTGGTAGGTCTTTGAGCAGTAACAAAAGAAATCCAAACCAGCATTAATAGAAAAAGTAGTTTTTTCATAGCGGGACAATATATATCAAAGAATTTCGGTATACTTAATTAAAAAATTAACTGTTCATGCTCATCATGAACTCTTTATTATTCTTGGTGCCTTTCATCTTATCAAGCATAAAATCCATTGCTTCAATTGAATCAAAATCGCTCAATATTTTTCTGAGTATCCATACTTTGTTAAGCTCTTCTTCCGTAAGCAGTAATTCTTCTTTTCTGGTACTTGATTTATTTACATCGATAGCGGGGAAAATTCTACGGTCGGCCAAATCTCTATTCAACACAATCTCCATATTACCGGTACCTTTGAACTCTTCAAAAATCACTTCGTCCATTCTGCTTCCGGTGTCGATCAAAGCGGAAGCTATTATAGTTAGACTTCCACCTTCTTCTATATTTCTTGCCGAACCGAAAAATTTCTTCGGTTTATGCAGAGCATTCGAATCGACTCCACCTGATAAAATACGTCCGCTGTGCGGAGTTACCGTATTGTGCGCCCTGGCTAACCGCGTAATACTATCCAATAAAATGACGACATGATTTCCGGCTTCAACCATTCTTTTCGCTTTTTCAATTACCATATTGGCAACTTGGACGTGGCGGTCAGCCGGTTCATCAAATGTCGAGCTTATCACTTCGGCTTGAACCGATCTCTGCATGTCGGTTACTTCTTCGGGGCGTTCGTCGATCAAAAGCATTATTATAATTACTTCTGGGTGATTGCGAGCCAGCGAGTTTGCCATTTTCTGCAAAATGATTGTTTTACCGCTCTTGGGTGGAGATACAATTAGTCCTCTCTGCCCTTTACCGATTGGAGCGAGAAGATCAATAATTCTCATGGTATATTCACCCGGTACAGACTCAAGTTTCAATCTCTTGTCAGGATGAAGCGGAGTTAAATTATCGAATAAAGTCCGCTCTCTTATTTCTTCGGGATCCTTTCCGTTAACCGCTTCAACGCGCAGTAAAGCGAAAAATCTTTCGCCTTCCTTCGGCGGTCTTACCTGACCGTTAACAAAATCACCCGTCCTGAGACTAAATCTTTTAATCTGCGACGGAGAAACATAAATGTCATCGGGTGAAGGAAGATAATTATAATCGGCAGAACGAAGGAATCCGTATCCATCCGTCAACACCTCTAAAACACCACGAGAGAATGTTAATCCGTCTTTTTGAGTTTGCGCTTCTAAAATTTTAAAAATTAGTTCTTGCTTACGCAGGTCGGTATAACCGTTTAGGTTGTACTCCTTTGCAATCTGATAAAGATCTACAATCTTTTTTGATTGGAGCTCTGAAATGTCCATCGGCATGACTCTAATACCCTATAATAGTTGTGTATGATTTTATGTGGTTTAATTACTTCAAGATTTGCAAGGGGACTTTTTCAATAAATCTAATAATTTTGAATTAAACGAATGGAACACGCAGTACATTGAAAAATTAGTTTTATTAAATCACAATGTCAAGTCCTTTTTAATTATATCAATTTTTCCTTTACGGCACCGAGTAAATATATACTGCCAAGGACAACTAAACAAGTATCATTTTGAGTTCTAATAAAATTCTTTATGAATCCTGCCGCGTCCTCAACCGGTTCAACTTTAATCTCCAAACCTTGAGCTATCGCAATCAATTCTTCAGTAGCAGCCGCTCTTTCATATTTGACTGCAGTTACATTAATCGTATCAAAGTGAGTATGCAGTTTTCTCAACATACCTGGAACATTCTTATCCCTCATACATCCGAATAAAGCAATTCTTTTAGGATAATTTTTCATCTCCTTCTCAAATTCGGAAAGAAAAGCTTCTACTCCCTCCAAGTTATGAGCAGAATCAAAAATTACCTTTGGCTTCTCATTGAATATTTCATATCGCCCTTGTATTCGTGTATTCTTTATTACATTCCTAATCCCATTACCAACAACTTTCATATTATCGAAATCAAATATTTTTCGAACTGCTAGAACAGCCAACGCTGCATTGACAATCTGATACTTACCTTTAAGCGGAGTTTGGTAAATGTTGTAATCATATTTATCCAAATCGAGCACTACACAGTCTTGATAATCCGAAACACATTTTCTTAATATAAAAATATTACTGCCATTTTCTTTGGCTTTGTTTACTATAACATCCTCTGCCGACAAAGGCATAATTCCAACAAAGACAGGTGTCTTTTCTTTTATGATACATGCTTTCTCATACGCCACCTTTTCCAGAGTATCACCAAGAATATTTGTATGTTCTAATCCGATGTGAGTTATTACCGAAGCAAAAGGTTGAAGAACATTGGTGGCATCCAATCTTCCGCCGAGTCCTGTTTCTATAACCGCATAATCAACTTTCATTTCATAGAAATATTTAAAAGCCAATGCGGTAGTAAGTTCAAAAAATGTCGGTTCATATTTATCAACATATTTATCGAGCTCAGTTATAAATTCCGCAATATATTCATCCGGTATCTCAACACCGTTTATTCTTACCCTTTCATTAAATCGCACAAAATGAGGAGACGTATATAGTCCGGTTTTAAATCCGGCTTCCTGCAATATACTGGAAATGAATGAAGATGTACTACCCTTACCGTTCGAACCGGCTATGTGAATTGTTTTTAATTTTTTGTGAGGATTGCCGATATGATTCAACAAATGGATTGTTTTATCCAAACCGAGTTTTATATTGAATTGATGCAACGAATAAAGTTTATCGAGAGCTTTTTGAATGTTCATTTCGGAAGTTGATATGAAGCTGTTAACTGAGATATTTTTTTAATAGACATCTTTTGACAGTAGGATTTTAATCCCTCGATTATTTCGGATCCTGCGTTAGGATTTATGAAATTAACAGTTCCAATCTGTATTGCGCTCGAACCAGCTATCATAAACTCAACTGCATCCTGCCAATTCATTATCCCGCCAACTCCGATTATCGGTATATCTACATTTCGACTAATTTCAAGAACTTTGGCTAAAGCAATAGGTTTTATTGCCGGCCCTGACAGACCGCCTGTAACGTTATGCAATTTCGGTTTGCGTGTCCAAATGTCGATTGCCGTTCCCACTAATGTATTTATTGCGGAAACAGCGTCGCCACCTTCCTCTTTTACTACTTTTGCAAAATCGGCAATGTTCGAAACATTGGGTGATAATTTTATAATTATCGGTTTATCGGTTGCGGCTCTAACTTTTTCCGCTATTCTACCTACTGCTTTGATATCGTTGCCGAATATTAATCCCCCTTCTCTTACATTCGGGCATGATACATTAATTTCAAAACCTTTTATCACTTTTTGATCGCTCAGAGTCTTTGTGCACTCAACATATTCTTCTATTGAGCTTGCAGCAATGTTACAAATGACAGTAGAATGAACTTTCTCTAAGAACGGTATTTTTTCCTCAATAAAAACTTCCAATCCTACATTTGCTAGACCGATTGCATTCAACATTCCCGAAGGCGTCTCAACTATTCTTTGCGGAGGATTACCAACGCGCGGTTTTAACGATACGGATTTTGTAACAATCGCACCAATCTTGCTTAAATCGGTGAAGTTGAAGATTTCATTTCCATAACCAACTGTCCCCGAAGCAAGTATCACCGGGTTTTGCAGCTTCAACTTCCCTATCGAAACACTAAGATCAACTTCACTCATAAAACGATATCCTTGATATTGAATACAGGTCCGTCTTTACAAATCAAATGATACTGATCTTTACTTGTCGACTGAATAGGACAACCTTGGCATATGCCGAATCCGCAAGCCATTACGGATTCGGTTGAGACTTCACATTCATATTCGTTCTGTAAACAAAATTCTCTTAATGATTTTAACATGGGGCTCGGTCCGCACCCGAATACTTTTATCTTTTTATCAGTATATAATTGCTTCTCCCTTTCAAATAAATCGATCACGGTTCCTTTAAATCCCTCCGATCCGTCATCTGTTGAAACATGAACATTTTTCAATCCAAACCTTACTAAACCTTTTTTATTTCGAGCCCCGACAAAAGAAATCATTCCTTTATCATTTGATAAAGTTCTGGTGAAAAACGGAAACGGAGCCACGCCAATACCGCCTGCCACAATTACTGCCGCATCATAATCACCATCCATATTAAAACCATTTCCAAGTGGACCAAGTATATCGAGTTCGTCATCTTCACTTTTCTCCGCAAGAATCTTCGTCCCTTCACCATGAACATCATACATAAAATAAACAGACTCATCTTCGACGTCACAAACACTAAACGGGCGCCGCAGCAGAGAATCACTAACTTTAATATTACAAAATTGCCCGGGCAAAATTTCCGATGCTAAGTGATGAGCAGAAGTTTTTAACAAGAAGGTATTCTCTGCAATTTGGATATTAGATTCGACTCTAACTTTGTGTATTTGCAAATTCTATTCTAAAGTATTTTTGTAAGGATTTATAAGTTTAACTAACCTTTATTCTGAGTTTCTTCGATTTCAGTTATTTTATCCAGCCTTCTCTGGTGTCTCCCGCCGCCGAATTCGGTTTTCAAAAATACATCAATGATTGTTTTGATGCTTTCTTCATCGAGAGATTTCGCTCCTACAACCAATACGTTAGCATTATTGTGTTCTCTTGCGCTTTGGGCTGAAAATTCATTGTAACATGTTGCGGCTCTTATCCCTTTTACTTTGTTCGCAGTTATCGCCGATGGAATTCCGGTAGCATCGATTAGAACACCAAAATCAACCTCATTTGCTGCAACTTTTTTTGCTACTGTGTAGGCAATATCGGGATAATCACATGATTCTTCGGTAAAAGTGCCAACGTCAGTTACTAAATATTTTCTTTCTTTAAGAAATTTGGATATTTCCGCTTTTAATTTAAATCCGGTATGATCGGAACCGATGGCTATTTTATTTCCATCTAAAGATTTGTAAAATGAATCTTTAACGTGCTGTGACTTATTTTTCGATTCTTTCGTAACCGTGATATTCAACGCTCTTATTTGATCCATTGCAGAAGGAGTAATAATATCACCATCATGAATTATCAAAAACTTCTTTCCTTCTCTTGCTAGATGTAAAATATCCGCTTCGGTAAATAACATTTTCATCGAATAATTAACCTATTACAAAAGTTCATCTTTGTTCTTCATTTTCAAGTAGTCAACCACTTGCTTTACATCTTGTGCATTCCCACGATGACAAATCAATAATGCATCCTTTGTATTTATCACGATCAAATCTGAAACTCCGATAACGGCTGCAAACTTCTGCGGTGCAAAAATATATGAGTTGAAAGATTCCTCAACATAAACATCTCCAATCTTAACATTCCCTTCTTCATCTTTGGAAGATAATTCATATACCGTTTCCCAGTTTCCGACATCACTCCAATCAAAATTCCCTTTTATTAGAAATACATTTTTCGATTTCTCCATAACGCCATAGTCGATAGAAATACTTTTCAGCTGTCCATACACATTGATCAGTACCGATTCAAATTCCGGTTTATCAAGGCTTTTTTGAATTTCTAACAAGCCGTCATGCAAATCCGGCATGTGTTCTTGTATTTCGGATAAAATTGCATCTGTTCTCCAGATAAACATACCGGAATTCCATAGGAAGTCACCCGCTTCCATAAATCTCTTGGCTGTAGAGAGATTCGGTTTTTCAGCGAATGTAATCACTTTATGAATTTTTTCTGCTACATTTTTTTCGTCAAATTGTATATAACCATAACCGGTTTCCGGTCTTGTAGGCGGGATGCCGATTGTAACCAGCCCTTTTGAATTAAGCGCAAATTCAGCTGCAAGTTTCAAACTCGACTGAAAATTTTTTATATCTCGAATAAGATGATCGGCAGCTAAAACAATTGTCACCGCATCTTTACATTTCTTCTGTATAATAACGGAAGCCAGCCCTATACATGCTGCAGTGTTTTTGCCGTATGGTTCAGCAATAATATTCTCTGCCGGGATTTCTGGCAATTGATCGATTACTCTTTGTTTCTGGATTTTACTTGTAACTATATAAATATGATCGTTTGATATCAATTTATCCAGCCGGGATATGGTATCCTGAATCATCGTATTTTCGCCGAAGATACGAATAAGCTGTTTTGGTTTTTTTTGTTTACTCCTTGGCCAAAACCTGGAACCAATTCCACCAGCCATTACTACCGCAAATAATTCCATCCCTACATTTCCTTTTTTTTGCTTAATATTTTCCTCCCGAACATCTCTGCTCTATTTAAATAACCGGTTATATCCACATCTTTATTTCGAATAACTGCAACTATAACAATCAAGCACGAACGCATCGATTCAATTACTTCATTAGAAGGGGCTATTTTTTTCTCATGCACTAACTCTAATCCTTTGTAGAATATTCTATGCATATTGTGCAATATTTCAAAACCAATTTTATTAGACAGTTCGGCATTAGACTTCATCATTCTTATATAGTCAATTATTTCACCGCTTTCATAATCGTAGTTAGATAATCTATTCAGAAATATATCGAGAGGTCTAATATGCTTCAGCATCGTTTCTTCAAAATGTTCAAAGTTAATATCCGTTGAATCGTTCAGCTCACCTAAAATATATTTCTCCTTAAAATCGCCGCTCAATTCGGTGCTGTATCCTTTACCATTTTTACTACTAAAATCTGAAGTCGAAATCTTTTCAAGAATATCGTATTTAGACGCTCGCTTGGATAAATCAATATCTATATTAATATCGCTCGGTTCTACCTTCTTGATTTTTTTTCTTATAATCTCCGGTGTCAGGATATCCAACAAATTGCTCAACTCTTTAACAAGGCCATAACTATCCACTTTATATTTTTCAGAGATTTTTAAAAAATCTATTTTATTATTCTCGAGTGAAGTATGAATTTGACCCAGTTTAATTGAGAATTTCGAAAACTCGGTTATTTGTTTCATGTATTTTATTTCTTCACTCAAATTTTCACTTTTTTCAAGATGCTCTCTTAAAAGAGCAACCATTTCAATCTTAGAAGAACTCAATCTCAAGTTATTGGCAGCAGTGGTTATGCATTGAACTATATATTGTTTTGCTAGGTCCATTCAAAATACTACTTAATTTATATCTTCCGAGTTATAAAAAGACCGAAAGCATAATTATTTATTTCAAGTTGAAATCTAATGAAATTTATTGATTTTTTTACACAAACTCATCAAATCAAAAACGTTTAGCGAATGAGAGAGCAAAAGAATTAACCGAATTAATGGTTATATTTGCAGAAATTTTTCCATAATTAAAGGAGAAGAAATGTTAGTTACCACAACCAATACCTTGGAAGGTAAAAAGATAGTAAAATATTTAGGTTTGGTTTCCGGCGAAGCGATTCTCGGTGCTAATATTTTCAAGGATTTTTTTGCGGGAATACGTGATATAGTCGGTGGCCGCAGTGCCGCATACGAGAAAGAACTGCGGCAGGCCAAAGATATCGCTGTTCAGGAAATGTGCGAACAAGCAAAAGCACTCGGTGGTAACACCGTCATAGCAGTCGATTTGGATTATGAAACAATAGGCCAAACCGGCAGTATGCTGATGGTTTCTGCAAGCGGAACTGCAGTTTTAGTAGAATAAAAAATCTAATGTTTAATAATCGGATTTGAATCTCAGCTTAGACAAACATATTCTGTCTGAGCATTAACAAGATAATTTATTGAATACCCAGGACTTTCGGGAAATCTAATTTTTACAGCATTTAAAACAACACACCGAAAGTTATGTCGAACGAATTATTCCGAATCTTGTAATTATCCGGTTTGTATGAATCGGTGAAATCAAAAACATACCTCAGTTCTGCATAAGGTCTCACCGGGAGTTCAGAATCAACTTCCAATCCAAATCCAAACTGACCGCTGAATATCACTTTTTTAAAATCATTATAAATTGATTGAAAAGCATCAGAATTGTAATCAAATAAGTAGTCTATCCTAGGACCTACGATAATATAGGGAGTGATATCGGCAATCTTTAAATAAAATTTCGCATAAACAGAAAAAGAAAAATAGCTTAGTTTTGAATCGATAGAAATAATTCCAACCGGATCCGGACTATTCGCATCAGTTCTAGGCATTTCTATAATACAACCACGATTTACAAATTCTACCTGTGTTACAAGTGATAACATCGGAATTGTGTTCCACTCAATAAAGCCACCCCCGACAAATCCGGTTCTTCTTTTACTGTCCGGATATTGAGGCATCGATTGATTTGAAGACGTAATTCCAATTCTGATACCCACATCTCTTATGGATTGAGTATAGCTTTGAGAAGAGAATAGCAAACATAAAACTAAGCTGAACAAAAACTTGCTTTTCATAGAGATCTCCGTGCAGTAAGTAATAGTTTTGTATTAACTTAACACAGATCATAATATCATTTGCAATCAATTATTTCAATGCAATAAATACCACCTATAAATAGATATCTTCTTTCTGCTTTATTATTGCAGTATTTTAGAAACCCAATCGACAATTTCATCAATTGGAATTTTTATTCCAAATCCTTGATTCTGCCCTGCATATTTATCGGGACTAATATCACCATACCTATCTTTATACATTAACATTAATTCTTCTTTTAGTTGGATTTTCGCTTTTTCAACATCAGTAAGTTCTCTCTCCCTGTAATCCTTCAACTTTTCGGCAATCACCGCTTTCATAGTCTGCAAACTCGGATATTTCTGAAGGAGTGAGTCGAGAGCAAGTATGTTTTCTTTGTCTACCGCAGCTTCTCCAGTAGGAACAGTAATTTGAGGAGTATCAAGTTTAACTTCCTGTGAAGGAGTAATAATTCTCTCTGTTTGATCTTTAGTATCTAAAGGAGTTACATGCAGTTTTGTTTGACTAATTAAGTTCTCCGTTATTCTTGTAGTCTCCGTAGTTTTTGTATCTATTGAAAGAATTATAAAGTCTTCACGACTCTTTTGATATGGTCCAAAACTTATTACGGCTGCTACACCAATTACAAGGAAATGAAGTAATAGAGCTAATAAAAATGCTCTTTGATTGAAATTCTCATTATAAGTATCGGTAAGTAACAAATTGTTCGTAGTTTAATGAGTATTTTATAAAGCGATCAGAGTTAAATTGTTCCTCATAACCAAAGATTATGGATGGTGAAAGATTTGGCGCTATTTTCACGTTCGTACTAAAGATCAATGAGGATTAAGACATTCCCGGTTGAAATTAAAATCGATGAAATTATCATTACAGAGCATTACACTATTCTCATATGTCTTCGGTTGAACGCCCAAACACCAATTATGAAATAAACAATCGTAATAATTATTAAAGCAATTATTTCCGGAATTATATCAAACAATCCCATTCCCATAATCAATACTTTTCTTAACGCTTCAATTGCATGAGTAGGCGACATTAATCCTTGCAGCGTAATCGAATAACCTGCTATAGAAAACATCTCCGCTCCTTTCATCAACTTCAAAAAATATTTATGTTGAGTTGCCTTCAAAAACAGAGGAAAGTTTCCAACCACCAATATTTCATTCGCAGTTTTTGTTACTGCCGCTAATATAAGACTGAACGCAATAATCGAGATACTTGTCAGTATGGCTATCAAGACTAATAACCATATCGATCCGATATAATCAAAACCGAAATAGATCGCCGTAACTAATGTTAGGAATATTGATATCATCCCGATAATTACTTGAACGCTACTGATTCCCGTTAGAAGTTCCAGCGAACTGATCCTGGAAAGTTTCAATCGAATAATTGTTTTATTCTCAACCTCAACAATCATTGCTATAGAAGCGGAAAACATTAACATGATTAATGCTAAAATGAGTAATCCCGGCATCCAGAGATCAAAATCATCAACTTTTCCCGATAAGCCTAAACTTGTTTCTTTAATGATTACCGGTCTCTCTCTTTGTGTAAGTTGAGTTACATATTCATTTAATATTTCATTTGCCCAAACTGCGCTGATCATATAATTAACATTTGTTAAATCACCGACGAATTCGAATTCGATATAATTATTATTACCAGAACTCATCATTTTATTGATCTTTTTGGAAAAATCAGCTGGGATAATTACCAATGCATCCGACTTCTTGCTTTTCAGTCTCTCTTCAGACTCTTTTCTATCTTCAATAACTTTTATTCTCAACGGAATGTTTTTACTTTCTTCTTCAAATAATTTAGCAGTTTCAACTAAAAGATTACCATAGTTCATCTCCTTATTCAAAACCGATATTCCTTTGTCTTGATTCAGCACCAACAAATCATAATATGTTTTCGAAGCCTCGTTAATAAAATAATATACACCGACGAAAAATGGTGCCATAGTAATTGTAAGAATCATAATCCAGAAGTTACGCCGCTGTTCCTTCAAACACTTCCTAACAACACTTAGTAATTTCATTGCCGTAATTTTCTTCCGGTTAAATGAATAAAAACATCTTCGAGAGTATTTTCGCGCATTGTAATTTCTTTGATATTAAATCCGGACTCTTTAATCTTCACGGTGATATCGGGAATAATATGAACTATATTTTTTGCATTAAGCATTAAAGCCGAATCCGTAAACTTTACGATACCGCAAATTTGTTTAAGGTCTTCGGTTAGCGTTGTTACATCTCTTCCTTTAGAATCATCCAAGATTATTTCCAAAACATCACCTTCACCAATTGTCTTCTTTAAGTTCGCCGGTGTATCCAAGAGTAGTAATCTGCCGTGATCGATAATTGCAATCCGATCGGAAAGGCGGTCTGCTTCATCCATATTATGAGTGGTGAGAATTATAGTCTTTTCGGATTTTAAGGACTTAATAAAATCTCTAACCAATATTCTGCTTTGAGGATCCAGTCCCGCTTCCGGTTCATCAAGGACTAAAATCGCCGGATCGTGAATTAGAGCAAGACAAATATTCAATCTCCTTTTCATTCCACCCGATAACTTACCGGCCAGCACATTGGATTTTTCTTTTAATCCGAGAAATTCAAGGAGTTCTATTCCCTTTTTCTTCACCGTGCCTTGTTTAAGTCCATACATTTCGCCGATAAAGATTAATTGCTCAAGACATGTTAATTTCGGCCATAATATATTTTCCTGAGGGCAAATCCCGATTTGGGATTTTATTTCTTCCTCATCCACAATCCTTTTTCCGAAAAATTTAACCACGCCGTCAGAAGGAACGACTAAGCCGCAGATCATATTTATTGTAGTAGTTTTACCGGCTCCGTTAGGTCCAAGAAAACCGAATATTTCACCCTTCTTAATCTCAAGAGATAAGTTGTCAACCGCTCTGAGTTCACCAAAAAGTTTTGTCAGCTCAGAGACTTTTATTACTATTTTGTTATTGTTCATCCTTTACGCTGCCAAACTGAAATTACTTTTTATAATATTTACGCACCGGGGGAAGCATAGTAAAAACAAGGATCAACACTCCATATAAAGCATAAATAAATTGTATGATATGATTATAACCTATTAATGCAATCTGAAAATCAATCCATAAAATAAGAATTAAACCGGTATAAAAAGAAAACGTCCATGACCAATGCCTATTCTTATACGGATTAAAAATCTTCATCCAATTCCACTTGGGCATTTTCAATAATCCATAGAAAACAACAAGCGGGAAGAGTCCGAGTAAAATGAAAAGCAGCATACCTGGTACCAAGTAATTTCTGAAAGGAGAATTTTCAAGAAACGAAAGTGGAAGTGAAAGTAAACTGCCGGAAGGATTAACAATAAGAAGTACGCCTCCTACTAAACCGCCTATAGCCAGTAAACAAATAAAGACTAAGTGAAAATAAACACTGACAGTTTTTTGTTTTTTTCTGCGTCCCATACTCACCTCTAATGTTCTATCTCAATATAAAAACTATAAAAATAATCCGCTCATTAATAATTCAAATGGATTATTCTTTTTAGAATTTATTACTCATAATAGGTTGAAATTGAGCTGTAGTATAGAGTTAGTTCGCTTCTCTGTGGACAGTATCCAGCGAGAAAGCAGGTATACACACAGCAATATACTCGGCTCCACCTTCATAAGGAGTGCTGTATTGAATTTTCTCACCGGATTTAACGATTACCGCTTCACCGGCATTAATATCAAATTCCACATCAGCCGTTTTCACATGAACCGTTCCTTTCAGCACAACTGTGAATTCATCAAACTCAGGAGTTTGAGCGGGCTCTATCCATCCGGCAGGACTTTTCATTCTTGCAATGCTTATTTCACTTGTGCGGGTATTCACCCTTCCGATAAATTCTTCGATCAATTTGGGTTTATTACCGGCTGATTCTACAACAGTAGGTTCCTCAATTTTAATTGCCATATCCTTCCCGCTGGTGAATTAAACAACATGACTTTTGTTAAAGGATAATTTTTAACACAACATTTTCAAAATTACATTTATCTCATTAATGCTTCAATATCGGCAATTTCTATCGGCAGACTGCTGCTAAGGATTTCATATCCATTTGCAGTAATAAGTATGGTGTCTTCAATACGCGCGCTAATAGTCCAGTATGCAGAATTAACGGACTGATCACCTTGATATAAATAAATATGCGGTTCAAAAGCCATAACCATATTTTCTTTAAGAATTTTATCTCTGTTTGCTTCAGCCGGAAACGGATCGTGGACATCAAGCCCGACAGGATGAGCTAAACCGGCAGGTATATATTGATAATATCTGCGGGAAGAAATTATTTCCGATCTGTTCCCTGTAATTATCCCCTTTTCAAGAAGCCCGTCTATCATCATTTCAATATTTAGGTTATATAAGTAATAATAACTTACACCCGGGGCAATCAGATCAATTATGGCTTTGTGAGTTTCAAGAACAATTTCATACACTGCTCTTTGCTCTGTTGAAAAACTTCCGTTTACAGGCAACGTGCGGGTTAAATCTGATGTATAGTATCCATACTCAGCACCGTAATCTATCATTACCAGATCACCATCCAGCATTTGTCTGGTACCTGCAGGGTAATGCAGAGTGGTTATATTCGGACCGGAAGCGACTATTGTTGGAAATGCATTTCTCGGACAGCCGTTCAACCGCAGGATCAAATTCATAATAGCATCGACTTCGTATTCATACATTCCTGGTTCTATTCTATTAATCGCTTCTGTAAAAGCCTGAACGGATACATTTGTTGCGTTTCTTATTAACGCAATTTCAACCGATGATTTTATAACTCTCAGTTGATCAACTAAACCGGTTACACTCAAGAATTGACCTGTATCTGTACCCGAATCATTAATAATTACCGCAACAGTATTATTCTCATTCAGATTTGAGTAAATGTTACCATACACACCGGAATTAATGTACGAAGTTACTGTCGTTCCCAATCTATCGAATGTATAAGCTGAATCGGCTCCAAAATATTCTACCGCTCCATCAGGTCCGTAAACTGGTCCCAACCAATTTACTAAAGTTCCCTCCCGTTCTTCAACAAACATAATAAACTCCACTCCGTTTCCTCCATATACCGTATTCCTAATTACAGCTGCTGCATTAGGCTCTTCAAATCCGGTGAGGTAATAAAACGTTGAGGAAGGCCTGAAATCATAATCAACGTCACCGTTGCGCAGATAAACATCATTTGTTGCAATTATCACCAAGGCATCAACGGGAAGCCCTGCCATTAATTCTGCGCGTCTCTGCTGAAACTCGGCTAAATCAAAATAGTTCTGATATGGAGCGAGCGGTTCGGGAAAATCAGTATATATCGGAGAGATTATTTCTTCTTTACATCCTAAAACAAATAAAAGAAATAATGAAATCAGAAGTTTTACTTTAGACATGGCACCCCCGCAGATTTTAAATCTCAACATAACATTTTTAATTAAAAATTCAATGTAAAAGAGTCGGTTTATATGTTAGAATAAACTTAAATGAAACTCGAGACTTCACCCAAGCGTATCCATTTATCACCTGCTCTTTTGTACAATGTTATCCATGCACATACAAAATCTATTTCCCTTTCAGTCCCTTCATCGGTTTTGCTCTGGTAACTAAAAGTAGTTCCCGGGGTTAGAGAAAAATAAGGATTGTCAATCTTGTCCGTAAAATCTAAAGGATTTATTTGTGGTTTATAATCTTTGGCATATGCCGTTATTAAAACAACAAATAGGCCTACAATAATAATTAAAATAATTTTT
>CAZKNM010000067.1:17337-17618 GCA_964554135.1 uncultured Melioribacteraceae bacterium | reverse complement strand
TTAATACGTGAGCACAAAGAGCAGTAGAGGTTGTCTTACCGTTTGTGCCACTAATTGCGATTATCTTCCCCTTGCAGAACCACGACGCAAATTCAAGTTCACTGAAGACGGGAATATTTTTCTTTAAGGCTGTTTGTAATACTTCGGAATCAGAAGGTACACCCGGACTTGTGATTATAAAATCACAGTTATATACTCTCTCTGTGTGAGCATCGGTCTCATAATTAATTTTTTCTGTTTCCAGATTAAGTAAATTCTTTTCCACCTTTACTCTAGGAGCG
>CAZKNM010000067.1:0-17268 GCA_964554135.1 uncultured Melioribacteraceae bacterium | reverse complement strand
CTCCTTACAGCTCCCAGTATCGATATTTTTTTCTCTGCTATATTCATTACCTAATCTTGAATGATGTAAGACTAATTATTGCCAATATAATTGTGATGATATAAAATCTTACCACTATCTTCGGTTCGGACCATCCCAATAATTCATAATGATGATGCAAAGGCGCCATTTTGAATACTCTTCTTCCGGCGCCATACTTTCTTTTTGTATATTTGAAATAAAGTCGCTGAATAATTACGGATAGAATTTCCAGAAAATATATTCCACCTAAGATTGGAATCAGCAATTCTTTTTTAATCAGTATTGCCAGTATTCCGAATGCACCGCCCAGCGCCAGCGAGCCTGTATCTCCCATGAAAACCTGGGCGGGATAAAAATTAAACCATAAGAATCCCAAACCCGCGCCGATGATTGCTGCAATGAAAACTGTTAATTCACCTGAACCCGGCAGATAAATAATGTTCAAGTAATCGGAGTAAATAACATTTCCCGAAACATAACTCATTATAGCAAGTGCTATCATTACAATGATCATCGTTCCCATTGCCAATCCATCGAGACCATCGGTTATGTTCACGGCGTTCGAGGTTGCAGTGATTATAAAAATCACCATGGGGATATAAAAATAAGAAAAGTCGAAGTTGAGATTTTTGAAAAACGGTAACGTAGTTTGTGTATTAAATTCTTGGAATTCAGGTAAGAAGAATATCATTGCACCAACAATTAAACCGATGATGAACTGACCAAGTAATTTATATTTTGCAATCAAACCTTTTGGATATTTTTTGACAACTTTCAAATAATCATCAATAAATCCCACAATACTAAGCCAGATAGTCCCGACCAATACTAAAATTATATACGTACTTTTTATATCGCTCCATATCAAAACCGGCAGCACAACGGACAGAACAATTATTAATCCCCCAACCGTTGGTGTTCCTGCTTTAGATTTATGACTAGCAGGGCCCTCTTCTTTTATCATCTCTCCAATCTGTTTTTTCTTCAAATAGTTTATAATTTTGGGACCAAGATAAAATGCAAGAAACAGAGCGGTTATCGCTGCCAATGCGGAGCGCACCGTGAGATACTTAAACACTCCGAATCCCGGAGGCGCAAACAATTCATTCAGATAATCAAATAAGTAATAAAACATTTATGCTGCCTTCTTATCGATTATTTCGTAAAATTCTTCCATGTGCATACCCCGCGAACCTTTGACAAGAACAACAGACTCGGAAAAAGTATTATTTCCTAAAAACTTTTTTAGAGATTCACGAGAACTAAAGTGTTTTGAATTTATTTTTGATTTACCCAATTTCTTATTCAAGTAACTCATGTACTTCCCAATCAGATAAATATCGGTCAAGGATTTCTTCTTAATAAATTTCGATAACTCTTCATGCAATTTTTTCGATTTACTCCCCAACTCGAACATATCCCCCATTATCAAAATTTTGTGATCATAAATTTTTATATTTTCAATCAATTCTAATGCACCTTTTACTGAGTCGGGATTAGAATTGTATGTATCGTTAATCAAAATTGATTTTTTCTTCTTCTTTACATTTAACCTGTTATTAATTGTCTTAAGTTTTTTTATGCCTTTATAAATTTCTTTTTTTGTCATTCCAAGTTTAATTGCAACGACATAAGCAGCTAGGAGATTCTTAGCATTCGATAGTCCGTACACCGGCAGTAAGGTTTCAATTTTTTTATGTCCATTTTTAACGGCAATTTTTGTTCTTCCGTCCACAGTAAAGCCGATTATATCTCCCTTTATATCGGCATTTTTAGAAAATCCGTATGAAATTTTTCTTTTAAATTTCTTGGAATTTCTGCGTAAAATCGGATCATCAAAATTTATCAACACTTTTCCACCCGAGGATTCTGTCTCGTGGAGTAAATAAGACTTTTCTTTATATACACCATCTTTACTATTCAGAAATTCCAGGTGTGTATTGCCGATATTTGTTATCAAAGCAAAATCCGGTTGAGCAATTTTCGCAGTGTATACTATCTCGTTAAAATGATTTGTCCCATGTTCAAGGATAAGTACTTGGGTTTTTTCGTTAGCTGAAAAAATGGTAAGCGGTACACCTATATGGTTATTATTGTTCGCTTCAGACTTTACAACTAGATACTTTTCGGAGAGAAGCGTTGCGATCATTTCCTTTGTAGATGTTTTACCATTACTACCAGTTAATGAAATTACTTTCGCAGACAATTTTTTACGCCAGACTTTTGCAAGTTCACCATAAGCTTTGATAGTGTCATCAACTGTTACAATTGTTGAACTCAAACTGCTGAATCTTTTGAAATATTTTTTGTTGATGATAATTGTCCCCGCTCCATTTTTGGTTGCTTCTTTGATAAAGGAATGTCCATCGAATCTTTCACCCTTTATTGCAACGAAAATCGAATTCTTTTTTACTCTTCGGGAATCTATTGAAACCGAATATGCGTCGTTATATTCATCCGGATTATAGATCACCGCACCATGTAGATCAAACAAATCTTCAATCGTAATTTTAATTTTCGCCATCAGTTTAAATATTTCTCCGCTACTTCTTTATCCGAAAAATATTTCCGCACACCGTTTATTTCTTGATAGTTTTCATGTCCTTTGCCAGCAATCAATATAACAGCATCATTCTCAGTGTTATAGACCGCTTTTTTAATTGCTTCTTCTCTATTTTCAATTACCTCGTAATTATCCCTTTTAATCCCTTTCAATATCTCTTCAATAATAAAAAACGGATCTTCCGTTCTCGGATTATCCGATGTAACAAAAACCTTCTTGCTCATATTGCTGGCAATTTCACCCATCTCTGGTCGTTTTTTTCTATCCCTATCGCCACCACAGCCGAAAACCGTGTAAATCGGTTTTTCATCTTTTACAATATGATGTAACGCTTTTAATGCTTGTCTCAAGCTGTCGGATGTATGAGAGTAATCGATAATTACTTTTTTCTTTCCTTTGCTCAGCACTTCAAATCTCCCGGGTACTTGCGGTGTTGTCTTAATTCCTTCAACTGCTGATCGAGTATCAACTCCCGAAATAACAGCGACCGCAAAAGCAGCAGCAGCATTGTATGCGTTAAATTCACCAACAAGCTTCGTTGAGAGTTTATACGTTTTCCCTGTATAGATTAAATCGAATTCCGTTCCTTCAAGCGTATATTCGATATCCTTAATTAAAAAATCCGATTTCTTCTTCATTCCATAAGAAACTTTTTTTGCTTTAGTATCTCTCAATATTTCATTGAAATGTTCATCATCAATATTATATACTATCCAACTTTCAGTCTTGAGCATATCAAAAAATATTTTCTTAGAGCTAAGGTAATGTTCGAACGTTTCATGAAAGTCCATATGATCAGAAGTTATGTTCGTGAACACACCGAAATCAAAATCGAGTTTATCAACCCTATGCAAGAAGGAGGCATGAGAAGATACTTCCATAACGCAATGTGTCACTTTTCCGGTATTCATTTGACTCATCATCATATTGATATCGCTTGACTGCGGAGTTGTCAGTTTTGCCTGAACCTGATTTCCGCCGACAATATTTGCGATTGTACCGATCAAACCGGTTTTATAATCCGCATTTTCAAAAATATTTTTCAAAAAAAATGTTGTAGTTGTTTTCCCCTTTGTACCAGAGACGCCAACCAACTTCAATTGCTTAGATGGTTCACTGAAAAACGAATTTGAAATTTCTGCTAAAGCTACTCTGCTGTCTTTTACAAGAATTTTAACACAATTATTATGAATAAAAAGTTGTTCCGGAACCGCATTATTATCATCCAAAATAACAGCGCACGCACCCCGATTTATTGCAGTTTCAATAAATTTATGTCCGTCAGTTTTATATCCTTTTATTGCAACAAATAATGAGTTTTCTCTTACCTGCCTAGAATCGTAAGTAATTTCACTCACTTCTTTCAGTTCAGGGTTTCCCGTTATTTGAATAACCTTCACACTATTTATTAGTTTCGATAACTTCATATGACTTTGTTAGTTTAGCCTGGTTTGAATTCCGGTTTGACATTTGATTGTGCATTCAATTCCATGTTCAATTTTGGATCCCGGTTCGATACTTTGATATGTCACATAGCCACTTCCGAATTTTCTAATCTTCAAACCGAGCTCCGTTAAAATCGCATTTGCTTCACGAAGCGATTTACCTCTCAAATTCGGCATAGTACTTCGGTTGTAGAATGTTTCGGTCAGATAATTGTTCCCGTTTGTGTTTCTTTTCAGGTTTGGTGCGTTAAAATAACTTGTCCCTTTTGAATCAGGACTTACATCAGCAAATAAACCATCAATCACAACATTATCTCTTTTAATTCTATCTTGGCTTGGTACAATATTGATATCCGCTTCAACCAATCTTTTTGCTATCTGTTTGAATATCGGTGCAGCAACTTTACCACCATACTTTACTCTATTCGGTGAATCAACCAGAATCAAACAAACAATCTGAGGTTTATCAATGGGGAAAAATCCGATAAATGAAGAATTATAATTTTTTTTCGAATATTTATTATCGACCAATTGCTGCGATGTACCGGTTTTACCTCCAACTAAAACATTTTCTAATCTTGCACTTTGACCGGTTCCCTGTTCAACAACTCCAACCATGAAACTCTTGATCAAATCGGAAGTTTGTTGATCGATCACCCTTCTTATTTTTATCGGTTCAGATTCCTTTATTATTTCATCGTTGTTGTTTATTATTTTTTTCACCAGGTAAGGTTGGTAAAGGAAACCACCGTTTACTAGTGCACAAAATGCAGTAATCATCTGAAGAGGTGTAACCGAAATTTCATAACCAAAGGACATAAACAACTTGGATATTGATGAAAACTCATCTGGTTTTTTCAGATATCCTTTCGCCTCACCGATTAAATCAACAGAAGTTGTGTTTCCAAATCCAAAATCTCTCATGTATTTATAGAAAATTTTGGCTTCAACTTTATCAATCAATTTGGACATTCCGATATTGCTGGATTGTTCAATTATTTCCCGCACACTTAACTTTTCAAACTTATGATCATCTGTAATCCTTACACCCTTAACTATATATAAGCCATTTTCCGTATTAACTTTTTCAAACTCATCTACTAGGCCTTTGTCTAATAATATTGCCATTGAAATGGCCTTCATAGTTGAACCCGGTTCATATGTATCGGTAATTGCCCTGTTTCTTCTTTCGTCATCGCTGAATAAGTTATAGTTACTGGGATCAAATGCAGGCAAATTAGCCAAAGCAAGTATTTGGCAGGAGTTCGGATCCATGATTATACCTACTGCCGACTTGCCTTCATATTCCTTCAAGCCTTTACTCAATTCTTCTTCAAGAATTTTCTGGTAAGTTTTATTAATAGTTAAAACAAGATTATCTCCCGGAATTGCTTTCTTTGAAGATTCTTCATTAATAGATACGGTTCTTCCTTTTACATCATTTTCAATATGAAGGTATCCATCTTTACCTTTAAGATATTTATCATAGTATTTTTCAATCCCTTCCATTCCTTCCATTTTCTGATTAACAAATCCTAAAACATGCGATGCAGAACTGCCATATGAATAAACACGAGTATAGTCACCTTTCTCAACTAAGGCATCCATTTCAAAATCTTTTAATAAAACAGCTTGTTCTTTCGGCGATTTTCTTTCAATACAAACATTACCGCTACTCTCTTCCATCAATTTTATATATTCACTCTTATCTTTATGAAAGACAGAAGCGAATTTACCTGCGATTGTATCCATTTTTTCTTTGCCCACCATTCTCGTATCAACGTAATATGAAATTTGAACCTTAGTATAACTTAGTACTTCGTTATTCCTATCTCTAATTATTCCCCTCTCTGCACCTAATTCAAACAACTTATTTTGAGTTGATTCAGCAATGTCGACATATATTTTATTGTCAATAACTTGGATTTTGAAAAGATTGGAAACCAAGTATCCAAAGAATAGGATAAAAAAAAATGTAAGTAGCAATACCCTTTTATTGTTCATACTTCTTGCTTATGATATCTTCAATCTGCCTGATTTGATTTTTACTAACCGGAATAATCTCAAATGGTTTCAGAGAACGTACCATAGTTAAAGAATCCTCAGCAATTTTCACAATCCGCTCTTCATCAGAAAGTTTTTGTACTTCCACCAGCCTTGCTTCCAGTTCATCTTTTTTACCAAGCAATTCCTCTTCCTTTCTTATCTTATTCTTACTATAAGCTCTTACTTCTTCAAGTAAATAGACATAAGAAAAAAGTAAAACCACAATTATTACAGTAAGAATGACGAAATTTTTTGCAAATGACCCATCGCCTTTCATACTCTACGTGCCGCCCTCAATTTTGCGCTACGACTTCGTTTATTTTGTTCCACTTCTTCAATAGACGGAGTTATTGGTTTCTTCGTTAAAATCTCCAGTCTCTGTTTTTTATTACAGACACACACAGGAAATTCAGGTGGACAGACGCAATCCTGACTTTCATACTTAATAAAGTCTTTAACGACTCTATCCTCCAACGAGTGATATGAAATAATCACCAACGAACTTCCACCACCCATGAGATCCACAGATTTTTCCAAAAACTCTTTCAACTCTCCTAATTCATTATTCAGATGAATTCTCAAACTTTGAAAAATTCTTGACAACGTTTTCTTTAAATGCAGCGATGGTACTACTTCTTCAATTATTTTTTTTAGATCTACAGTTCTTTCAATACGGAATGATCTTCGACTCTCAACTATTCTTTTAGCAATGGCCCTTGATTTCTTTTCTTCACCGTATTTAAAAAAAATTTCTGCAAGATCTTCTTCATTATATGTATTAACGACATGAGAAGCAGACACGCCTTGTGTTTTATCCATACGTAAATCCAAAGGTGCATCGTCACGGTAAGTAAAACCTGCATCGGTTTCATCCAACTGAAAAGAGGATACTCCCAAATCAGCAAAGATGCCTTCATATGAATCAATGAACTCTATCTTTGAGATTGAATCTATGTTCGTGAAACTAGTATTATAAAATTTCGTAAAGGGATAATTCTTGAACTTTTCTTTGCAATAGTTAATTGCGTTTATATCTTTATCGGTTGCGATGTATTTAGAACCTTCACCCAGGCGTTTAATAATCTCTTCAGCATGACCTCCGAATCCAACTGTACCATCAAAGTAATTTCCACTTTTGTTTGTAATTAATAAATCAACTGTTTCCTCTAAGAGTACCGGTACGTGAATACTCATTTGGATTTTGAATGCATAACTTGTTGTGCTATTTGTGAAAACGGTGTAGTATCCTGGTTCATATGCTCTAGATAAATTTGGGGATCCCAAATTTCAATCTTCTTATTCTGTCCTAGTATGATTACATCTCTATCTATTCCGGCAAATTCAATTAAATTTTTTGGTATCAGTAATCTAAATTGAGAGTCAAGATGATCTTCGGCCGCAAGTTGAAGCAAATGCCGCTTAAAGTTAGATTCTACAAGATCAAAATCATCCAACTTGCATATTCTGCTATATACTTCTTCCTGCCAATATTCTAGTGGATAAACATCTATACATTGAACGATTCCACGAGTCATCATGAAATTCTTATTTGCATCAAGGTTGATGTGCTTCCGGAATTTCGCTGGAATGCTTACACGCCCTTTCGCATCGATTGAATAGTTAAAACTACCAACAAACATTTGACACTCCTATGGGAAAATTCAACACAACTACCCACTTGATGCACAAATAAAGGTTTTTTAGGGGAAATGTCAAGCATTATTTTTAATAATTGATTGAAATCAAAGGATTTAGAAAGGGATAGTAACTCTATTGATGTATTATTAATGGATTGAGTTTATCAATGGATTAAATTCTTGCATAAGATATTTTCAAATTCAAAATAGTGTAATCAAGGCGAGAGCCATCTACCGGACTTGAACCGGTGACCTGCTCATTACGAGTGAGCTGCTCTACCAACTGAGCTAAGATGGCTTTCAAATTTTTATTTCAATTTCTTTTTATGCCTGTTTTTACGTAATCTTTTTTTACGCTTATGAGTTGACATTTTATGACGTTTTCTTTTTCTGCCGCAGGGCATAATTTTTACCTCCTAGTTAATGTGATTTTATTAATTCTTCTGCTTTCTTCGCTATCTCTGAATTTGGATTCAATTCAATCGCTTTCTTCCACCATTTAATTGCCTCATCGTGATTGTTAGAAGAAAAATTTACAATACCGATATTGAAATGTGCAATTTGATGCCGAGGATTAATCTCCAAAGCTTTCTTCATATTTGTAAGAGCATTTTCAAAATCGTTTTGCTGATAGTAACATACTCCCATGTCAACCCAAACATCTGATTCCTTAGGACGAACTTTTAAATACTCTTTATATTTTTCAATCGCTCTTTGATAAAATCCGGAATCGTTTAATAAATGAGCAAGCTGTAAAAGTGTTTTATAGTCACCAGGATTACTTGTAACAATTTTCTCAAGATTAGTTATTTCTTGTAAATAATTTAAATCGGCACCGCCGCTCGTTTGGTTTAGATTGTTCTGGATTGATCCAACTGAATATCGGAGATTTTCAAATACTCCAGCAAATAACAAGTTTAAAACCACTAGTAATAATAGAGAAAAACTCAAATAGAAAATTCTACTGTCACTTATTTTTTTTGTGCTAGTAATTTGGTTTTTAAATTTATCTTTGTTACGTTTTTTTTGCTTACTTATGTGTGTTTCAACTGAACCGGTTTTATTTGAAGCATTAAAGGAAAAACCATGAGTTTCTACGGAATTATTTTCTTCGATAGGATTTTTAAGTTTCGCTCCGCAAGAGCTACAAAATGTTTCAATAATATTATTTGAATCTCCGCAAACAAGACATTTAATGAATTTATTCTTGAGCAAATTATCTCTCTAATTTTGTTATTTTAAAATCTTTGCACTATCAATACTGCTTATTTACATTTTCTTCTTAATCTCTTTCATACCTCTATCAACGGTAGATTTAAAATCCTTCGAAAATTTAAAAACTGGAACATAATGTTCTTCAACGTAAACTTTTTCACCTGTACGCGGATTTCTTGCATTCCTTGCATTTTTCTTTTTCACTTTATAGCTCCCAAATCCCCTAATCTCAATTCCTTTCCCTTCCCTTAAAGAATGTATGACTGTGTTTAAAAAACCCTCAACGATAGCCTCGGTTTCCAACTTGGTTAAACCGGTACCTTCTGCAACTTTTTCTACAATATCCGCTTTGGTCATCTGATTACCCTTAATTTTTGGCAAAATTCTTTATAATAAGGTTAGGCAAGATATCAAAATTCCATTAAAAATCAAATCGTTTAGACGGACTTAAAATTGAGTTTGTAACCGTTATCTTATTAAAATGAAATGAGTTACACTAAGATTTATGTGTTTCATTATGGGAATCCCTCTCACTTTCATTACTTTATGATTTAAAAAACCTTCAAATCATCTAAAAAACACATTGGTACGTTAATTGTCTTTATAGATAAAAAATAATGAGGAAATAATGTCTCTCCTGCCAATAATATATACAAGCTTATTACTAACAGGAATATTATTCTTGACAGTTCTTACAATTTCCTATATTTCATTTAAAGTTAAAAACAAAAGAAGCGAGAACATATTAAAAATAAAGAATCAGACTCCCTCTAATAGAATAGTAGCACAGCATCAACACGAAATAAGCAATCAGAAAAATTTTAGTACAAATTATAACCAACTAATCCAATCTAAAACAATATCTGTCAAGAAGGTTTCAACAGAAAAGAAAGATGGATCGGGAAAATCAAATCCCAAAATTCATAATGCAGCCAATCTGAAATATTTTCAAAAAAGAGAGAGAAGGATTAACCGCCGTTTTATGAAAAACTCAAGTGATAATAAACTAGACTATTTAAAAAAATCTTCAATGGGAAAACTCAAAGGTCGTATTGAGGTAATGAATCCGGGACAAATTCAAAATAATAATTCAAATAAAATTCATATAACAAAAAATCCAAACAAGGAAGCAAACCAATTATCTAACAAAAATTTACTTACCCATTATCATGATGATGATAGAATTGAATTCTTCACACTAAAATCGGCAGGATTTACCCATAGCTAGATTCACTAAATCCCACCAAATAGATTGTAGCTCGCTAAATATATTCATTTGATTTTTGTCAAGTAGATTTGGTTGTATATTTAATTAACCATCGCAAATTGTAAAACAGAAATTTATTTAATATTTTCACAGCCGAGTGATTATGAAATTTATATCAATTTTATATACCGCCCTTATCATTCTTACTATCCTTTCATTAGGTGCAATTATCATTTCCTATATCTCCTACAAACAACGAATTAAGAATAAACAAGAAGAAGATGAAGAAGGATTATTATTAATAAAACAATCTCCCAATCCACCCAAAACCGCAACATTACACGAGAGTAATAGTAAGCGGAATAAGCAGCAGATCCCGCTTAGCAAAAGACATCTCGGTTCAAAGAAAAAAAAAGAAATTCAATCGAACAGCAACACAGAAAAGAAAAGCGGCTTTGAAAACAAACGCATCAAAATACTGAAGCAACTCCATCCAGGCAATAAAAGTCTAGAACAAAGCAGAGACGTAAATAGAAAATCAAAAGATCTTAAGCACAAACCGGAAGATAAATCCATATCGAAAAATGATCCCGAATTTTTCCCTCCCGATACAACCAGACGAAAAGAAACAAAATAAAGGTGTAAACAAGAATTTAAATGACAATTGTTGAATTATTTTTGAATCCCATTTGTTTTAAATTCATCTGATATGTTACAATTTATTAGCAGGGAATAAAATGAAAGAACTTGAAATAAAAATTGAAGGTATGTCTTGTCAACATTGTGTTATGGCTGTCAAAAAAGAGTTATCCAAACTCAAATTAGACTCTATCTATATCGAAATCGGTAAATTGAAAGTAAAATTTGATGAAACTCTCATTAAAGATAGTCAAATTGCAGTAGCAATTGAGGAAGCAGGATATAAAGTGGCAGAACAATAGGTCAATTCAATTATGAAGAAATATAATCTCCCCGTTCAAGGGATGACATGTGCAAGCTGTGTTGCACGGGTGGAAAAAGTAATAAAGAAGTTCGACGGAATCGATAATGTTGCCGTCAATTTTGCGAATGAAACCGTTACGTTTGACACCGTCAACGAACATGTTGATTTAAATGATGTTGTAAAAGCCGTTGAAGATTACGGCTATAAAATTATTCTCGATGAATCAGATACAAAACCCGTGAATTTTTCAAATAAAGAAGGTGAGAAGGATGAATATTACTCCAGCTTGAAAAGAGATTTCATTCTATCTGTAATTTTGATTACTCCTTTATTCATAATCAGCATGCTGATGGGGACATCCTTTTTTGGTCGTATATGGCCGTTAAACATTGATTATACGAATAAAATTTTACTCATTATTTCCACACCCATCATTTTCATTTCAGGTAAAAGATTTTTTATCACGTTTTGGAATAATCTAAAACATTTCTCTGCGGAGATGAATACATTGGTTGCTATTGGTACAGGCGCTGCTTATGGTTACAGTGTTGTAAACACTCTTTTCCCCGAAGTATTCTCAACAACTGAAAATGCTCCTCATGTTTATTTTGAAACAGCAGGCGTTATCATAACTTTAATTTTGATGGGACGCCTTCTTGAAACTAGAGCCAAACGAAAAACCAGCGGTGCAATCAAAAAATTATTGGAATTAAAACCTAAGACCGCTACCATATTAATTGATGGTAAGGAAAAAAAGATACCAATCTCAGACTTGCAGCTAGACCAGATCGTCGTTGTAAAACCTGGTGAAAAAATTCCGGCTGACGGTATAATCATCTCAGGACATACATCTGTTGATGAATCAATGATAACGGGAGAAAGTATTCCTATAGAAAAAAATATTGATTCCAAAGTTATCGGCGGGACTATTAACAAGAACGGATCGTTCAATTTCAAAATCACGGCAATAGGTGATAAATCGGTACTAGGTCAAATTATCCGCTTAGTCCAAGAAGCTCAGGGATCGAAAGCACCTATTCAAAAAATTGCCGATAAAATTGCCGGTATCTTTGTACCTGTTGTTGTATTGATTGCTATAGTCACCTTCATAGTCTGGCTGATAATTGCGCAGGATAATTCATTCAACCATGCCCTTGTAAATTTTGTTGCTGTTCTGATAATTGCATGCCCATGCGCATTAGGGCTTGCAACACCAACAGCTATCATTGTAGGAACAGGATTGGGGGCAAACAAAGGTATTTTAATCAAAAACGGCGAAACTCTTGAAACCGTACAGAAAATCTCAACAATAATATTGGATAAAACAGGCACTATTACAGAGGGTAAACCAACCGTTACTGACATAATCGCAAAAGACATTTCGGAAAATGACCTTCTCCAAATTACAGCTTCAGTTGAAAAAAAATCCGAACATCCAATTGCAGACGCAATAGTTAACTACATAAAAGAGAAGAATATAGCGCTCTTCGAACCTGAATCTTTTGAAAGTCTCACAGGTTTTGGAATTAAAGGTAACGTTAATGGAAAACGTATAACTATAGGTAATGTTAAACTTCTCAAAGAATCTTCAATTAATTTTGATATGTTCGAGAACGACATAGAGAGATTATCAAGCGAAGGAAAAACTCTAGCTTTCATAGCAGTTGATAATGAGCTAAAAGGAATTATTGCTGTCGAAGATCCAATAAGGGAAAATTCGATTGAAGCTTTGAAAATATTAAAAGACATGAAAATGAAAGTTGTCATGCTAACCGGTGATAATGAAAAAACAGCCGCAGCCATTGCTCAAAGAGTAGGCATTACAGAATATACTGCTGAAGTATTGCCTGATAAAAAAGCCGACATTGTTAAAAAATATCAAGAAGAAGGAAATTTAGTTGCAATGGTCGGTGACGGTATCAACGATGCACCAGCACTTGTACAAGCCGATATAGGAATAGCAATCGGAACAGGCACCGATGTAGCCATCGAATCGAGTGATATTACTTTAGTTAAAGGAGATCTTGTAGGTGTGGCAAAAGCTATCCAACTTTCAAAACAAACCTTAAAAACAATTAAGCAAAATTTATTCTGGGCATTTATTTACAATTCATTGGGGATTCCATTAGCAGCGATGGGACTTCTGAATCCAATGTTTGCCGCGCTGGCAATGTCGATGAGTTCGGTTTCGGTCGTGTCAAATTCCTTGAGACTGAGAAAGGTAAAAATTTAGCGGTAGAAATTTTTACGACTAAAAAGTATCTCTCTACCCTGTCAATCAAACTCTTTTACATAAAAAATTATTTCTTCGGTAATCTTTCCAAATATGAACTTGTACTTAAAACTGCGAAAGTATCCACCTTGCTCAGTTCCTTTAATGTATTACAGTTCATATAACTCATTGCACTCTTCAATCCATCAGAGATATTATTTATTACATTCCTAACAGTTCCTTTGTAAGGAACCATAGTTTCATCACCTTCGATAAACTCCCCTTTCATTTTTACACCGAAGGAAGCCGAACCACGGTATTTTTTCCATAGTTGATCATTATATTTTATCACTTCTCCCGGTGTTTCTTTTGTACCTGCCAGCATCCTTCCGAGTATGATCGCATCCGCACCGATTGCGATTGCTTTTGCAACGTCTCCAGAACTTTTTATACCGCCATCTGCAATCAATTCGATTTTTAATTTATATTTCTCGCGTGCAAAGTATACATCTAAAATCGAAGAAACCTGCCCGATTCCAATACCCGTCTGAACAGAAGTAGTACAAACGCTGCCACCTCCAATTCCGATTCTTACCGCATCGGCACCGGCATCTACAAGTTGTTTTAACGTTTCCCCATGGGCAATGTTACCAACAATCACTTTTGCGTCCAGCTTATTTTTTATTTCCTCACACTTTTTAATAACTGCCAAATTATTTGCATTTGCCGTATCAATGCATATAATAATTTTTCTTTCGGCAAATTTTTTAATCGTATCCATATCCGTTGTAAGACTTACCGAAACTGCTCTAATTCCCTCGGTATTTTCTTTGTTCTCAAGCAGCTCTTTCAGCGACGAATCGAATCTATTTACTATTCCGATACATCCGATACTCGATAATTCTTTAGCCATGGTTATTCCCGTTACGGTATCCATTGGACTGGAAAGAACCGGAAGCTTCATTTCGAGCCCGAGGAATTCCGTTCTCGTTTTCATTTCCATCCTGCTTCTCATGCGGGATATCTTTGTGGGGACCAAACTTATATCATCATATGTTAACGATAAATTATATTCATTCAATTCTTTTTTGGAATAGATTTTCATTTAAGTCACTCCTGAATAATATATGAACAAAAAGAAAGCGAGAAAATTTCTCGCCTTTTATATCGGAGCAAAAAATAAGTACATTTTTAATTCTCCGCAAGAAGGTTTTCCATCTGATCCAACAAAGATTCCATCTTTCTGGTTGCCGTTAAAATCGGTTCGGGTGATATCAGATCAACACCGGTCTTTTTTAATAAATCTATTGGATAAATCGAATTACCGGATTTCAGAAATTCCAAATACTTATCAACGGCAGGCTGACCTTCAACAATTAATTTTTCTGCGAGAAGTTCCGAAGCGGCAAAACTTGTAGCATATTGATAAACATAAAAGTTATAATAAAAGTGGGGTATTCTTGCCCATGTATAAGTCTCTTCCTCATCAACTGTCATTTCTTGCCCCCAATATTTTTGATATAGATCCGAAAAAATCTTACATAATTTATCTGGGGTCAATGGTTCCCCATTTTCATGTAATTCATGAACTATTTGCTCGAACTCAGCAAAACGTGTTTGACGGTAAAAAGTGGTCGTAATGTTATTCAAGTGTCTCTCGATTAAAGATAACTTTTCTTCCTTGCCGGTTGCGTTGGAAAGTAAATAATCTAGCAGTAATGCTTCGTTCAAAGTTGAAGCCACTTCGGCAATGAAAATAGAATAATTCGCATATACGAAGGGCTGCGCCCTTTCTGTGTAAAATGAATGCATATTATGACCCATCTCATGCGCAAAGGTAAATACATCGCTCAATTTATCTGTCCAATTCATAAGTACAAACGGATGAAAACCATAAGTAACTCCCGAAGAATATGCACCGCTTCGTTTCCCTTTGTTTTCATATACGTCAATCCATCTGTTCTCGAAAGCAAATTTCAAGTTCTGCAGATAGTCTTCACCTAAAGGTTTAAGCGACTGCTGCAAAAGTTTCTTTCCTTCTTCGTAAGAATAATCCTTTGATACTGAAGGAAATAATGTTACATATGTATCGTAGGGATGTAATTCTTCTACACCCAATATTTTTTTCTTCATTGCACTCCATCTGTGTAACGGTTGCAAATTAGCATTTACATTGCTCACCAAATTTTCATACACTGATTCGGGAATGTTATTCGGTACAAGAGCAGCTTTTCGATTAGAGCTAAACTTCCTTGCTTTCGCCTCAAAGAAATTTGCTTTGATATTTCCGAGAAATAACGCACACAGGGAATTTTTATGTTCTTTAAAGGGTAAATGAAAATTTTTATATACTCTCTGCCGGTATTCTCTGTCCGGAGATTCAAGAGCCGCATAAAATCTTCCATGGGAAATTTCGACCTCGCTTCCTCTTTCATTCACCACATTTGGAAATTTAATATCTGCATCTGAATACAGACTATACACATCATAAGGTATCTTCTGCAGCGGACCGGATAAAGCCATCACTTCTTCAATTTCTCTTGGTAAAATATGCGGTTTCATTCTGAATAGATCGTCGAAACGATGAACATATATTTTCAACTTAGTATTCTCCTGCAGATAGCTTCTCAGTTGCTCTTCAGGTATGCTCAGCAGTTCCGGTTCAATGAAAGAACACTCAAGTTCTAATTTTGCATCCAGCGAATTTGCTCTTTCATTAAGTCCTTGATACTTTACATCCGTCAGATCCAAATCTTTTGCTAAAATAGAATATCTTATCAACCTTCCGAATTTAATTCGAATCTCTTCATCCATCTTGAAAAATTGTAAGAGAAATTCAGCCGACTTACCAAGATTTCCTTTGTACTCATTATAACGTGATAAAGATTGTTCTACCCATTTAAAATCAGATTCCCACGCATCTTCGGTTTTATATATGTCATGCAAATTCCACTTGTATTCTTCTTTGATTTCACTTCTTACCGGTAACCTTCCTGTGTTTTTAGAGTCTGTATGATCCATGATGATTACCCTAATTGATTTATGATGGAATTCGTTTTGGAAACATCTATAACTAATGCAAATATAATGAAGATATACTTCAAATGATTATCGGACACATTACGTTTTTCACAGGTAGTGAATGATCCATATATTGGCGATATACTTTTGTGCTAAAAATTTTTGAAATAAAAACATATTTTTTTAACTTTTGCATTCCTTATCCATTAAACAAGGATGAATCATGACCAATAATATACAGCATGATATCTCTTCAAAGGAAACATGGAAATTTCGAAAGGAGTTCTGGCTTGCGAATTTTATGGAGTTATTAGAACGAGCGGCTTATTACGGCTTCTTTATTGTTCTTACACTTTACCTAACCGACATAGTCGGATTTACCGATACTGAGACGGGTTTTGTTGCTGGAATATTTTTTGCAGGGATGTATTTTCTTCCCCCTTTTGTAGGAGCAATAGCAGACAAAATCGGTTTTAAAAACGGGCTTGTTCTGGCTTTTTCTCTTCTTACAATCGGATATTTTTTTCTAGGAGTATTCTATTCTAAACTTGCAGTGATTTTCTTTTTAACTGTCGTATTAATCGGGGGTTCATTTATAAAACCGCTTATTACAGGCACTGTTGCAAAAACCACTACCGAGATAAACCGCGCTAGAGGATATTCATTATTCTATTGGATTGTAAATATCGGAGCCTTCAGCGGAAAAACATTTGTACCTTATATCAGACAAGGTATTGGTGTGGAATATGTGAACTTCTTTTCTGCAGCGATGAGTTTTATTGCCTTACTATTCGCAATGTTTTTATTTAAATCTATTCAGACCGATAATGAGTATAAAACAATTAAAGAAGTCTTTAATGGATTGATTAGAATTTTCACAACTCCGAGGTTAATAATCTTGATACTGATTGTTTCCGGATTTTGGATAATACAACATCAACTTTATGCTACAATGCCG
>CAZKNM010000066.1:5316-17740 GCA_964554135.1 uncultured Melioribacteraceae bacterium | reverse complement strand
CAGGAACAACAGGTATCGTAACATTAATCGAAGGTCTGTGTAATTTGACGGTTGACGCAGGAGTTTATATGCCAGAGCGTCCCGATCTGAAACTTACAAAGACGGTAGATAATGATCATCCGATGCACGGTGAGAGTGTTACTTTCACAATCACTGTTACAAACGAAAGCGGTATTGATGCTACAGGTGTAGTTGTTAGAGACTTTTTACCCGAAGATTTATCATTCGCTTCATATAGCAAGTCAAAAGGTACATTCAACACAAGTACATTAGAATGGACAATTGGTGCTGTTGCCGCTTATTCATCCGAATGGCTAACTATTACAGCCGTTGTCGACTGGGGCAGTACAAACAATTTCGAAGAATTTGATTTAGGTATAGCAAGTGATTATAACGTATTCATATTATGCAATGTCTTTCAGCCCTCCTCGGATACGCAGGGTAAGGTCGCTGTTGGCGGAAACGCTACTTACGAATATTACAGCGTAGGCGATCAACTTCCGTCCGGAAGCGGTGATGTTCTTATTGTTGGTAACAATTTGATATATAAGAGCGGTGCAATATTCGGCAATGTTGTTTACGGAAACACAACCAATCTGCCAATATCGATGGTAAGTATTGCCGGCACATTGCGCAAGGACTATCCGATTGATTTTGCTGCAGCAACAGTTGAACTTAATAATCTTTCTGCTCAGCTGGCAACTTATACAGCAAACGGAACAACTACATTCCAGTGGGGTTCATTAACTCTTACCGGTACAGATCCATATCTCAACGTATTTGATGTTTCCGGCAGCGATTTGTCCTCAGCACATACATTTACAGTTGATGCTCCAAACGGTTCAGTAGTTCTTGTAAATATCGATGGAGAAAATATAAGTTGGACCGGCGGAATGTCTGTAAACGGTGCAAGTATTAACAATGTGCTTTATAATTTCTACGAAGCTCATTATATAACAATACAAGGAATAGATGTAAGGGGCTCTATCCTTGCGCCTCTGGCAAGTGTTAACTTCTTAACCGGTGTACAGAACGGTCAGATGATAGCTAAGTGCTTAGCCGGAAGAGGTCAATTTAACTGGGTTAAATTCCTTGGAAATATTCCGGAAATCCCAACCATTATAAACGTTGCCGAAATTATCGCAATGGATCAAATAGACTTTGATTCTACGCCGGGCAACGGAAATCCTGCTGAAGACGACTATGACACCGCGACACTGTACGGTGAAGGTACTTCCGATAATGGTCAAAGCGGTGGCGGAACCAGCGGCGGAGAATGGGAACAGGTAAGCACCGTAATGACAGGTCAAATAGTATACGTCTTAACAAACGACAACAGCGGCAACTTACTTGCCGGTACATGGGGAGGAATGATCTACCGTTCATCCAACGGTGTCAACTGGACAAGAATAAACACCAACATGTATGTTGGCCTTATCTCGGCTATTGCGGTTAACTCTCAAGGATATATATTCGTAGGTACCGAACAGGGTATCTACAGATCAATCGATAACGGTTCAACATGGGTGCTGATGGGTCTGATAGGTAAAGACGTAAGAGCACTCGCTATCGACAGTAACGGAGATATGTATGCAGGTACTTGGGGATTCGGTATCTTCAAATCAACAAACAGCGGTACAACCTGGACAGAGCTGAACGTTGGTCAACTTAACCTGATCGTCAACTCATTAGTAATAAATTCATATGGCGAAATATTTGCCGGTACGTTCGGTTCGGGCATAGTTAAATCAACAGATCACGGAGCTTCTTGGTCAAGCGTAAGCATAGGTTACAACTTCGTATGGGCGATGGCAGTAACTTCTACAGACGTTCTGTATGCAGGTTCTTACGGTGACGGTTTATACCGCTCCACTAACGGTGCATCATGGACGAAGATAAACAGCGGAATCGATGCGCAATTCATCTACGCTCTTACCGTTGATGCAAGCGACCGAGTATATGCAAGTTCGTGGACAAGCGGTGTATTCGTAGCCGATGAGGGTTCGAGCGCCAGCTTCAATTCTATGGGCATGGGCGGTCTCGGTGTAAGCTCTATCTATGTTCAGGAAACTTCCAACGCGGTTTATGTTGGAACAAAAACCGGAGCTATATACAAGAAAGTTAATTCGAATGTAACCGGTGTAACCGGTGTTGGTAACACTATTGATATACCGACCAAGTTTGAATTGGATCAGAACTATCCGAACCCATTTAATCCGACTACGACTATCCAGTTCAGTATCCCGACAATGGGCGAGTACACTTTGAAGGTATACAACATCTTGGGTCAGGAGGTTGCTAATCTTCTTAATAGGACGCTTAATCCTGGAGTCCATAATGTAGAGTTCACCGCTGCTAACCTGGCATCCGGTATGTACATCTACCAGTTAGTCGGTCAGAATGCAAACATTACCAAAAAAATGATTTTGATGAAGTAAGAGCAGTTGCTTACCCAATATAGACAAGGGGACGAGAGATCGTCCCCTTTCTTTTTTAAAATGAGACAAAAAAAGGCTCATTTTCAAATTGATACAATACTCACATTAAGTCTTCTAATATTCCCTTCGAAAACCGCCCATAATCGCCCCTCTTTGATGGCACAACGATTGCTTTTATATAGATAAGCACCCTTGAAAATATAACAAACCAACCTTTCTACACCACACTGTAGACGGCGGTGATAAAAGTTTCGGCGGTCGGCTGGGCTGCAAACTTGGATTGCCGCCTTCCTTTTTTAAACAAGTAATTTAGAAGAGATGCGATTGAAAAGCTTCGTTTTCTGTTCAAAAACGACATGAGTAGTTTGTTTGTTAATCATTTATTAATTAGTTTTGTAATCTTTCGATAAAAACATAAATTAAGGAATAATATGAAAAGAACGTATCAGCCAAGCAACCGAAAACGCAAGAATAAACACGGTTTCCGGGAAAGAATGTCTACCAAGAACGGTCGAAAAGTTCTTGCTAGAAGAAGAACAAAGGGTAGAAAAAAACTAACAGTAAGCGACGAAAAATAAACTTGAAAAAATTTGGTCTTTCTAAAAAAGAAAGAATCAAAAGCAAAAAGGATTTCGGTGTTGTTTATTCCGAGGGAAAAACAATTTATTCAAAAAACCAAACAATAAAGGCAACTTACACCGTTCATGAAAATACTGATTCGCCCGGATTAAAATGCGCGTTCGCTGTCCACAAAAAATCAGGTACGTCCGTTTGGAGAAACAGAGTTAAAAGATTATTAAGAGAATCCTATAGAACAAATAAAATAGGCTTATTGCAAAAGTGTCTCTCTAGAAAATATAGATTGTTGATAATTTTTTCCCTCAATTCCATTAATCAGCAAAACACTAAAAAAATATATCTCAAAGATGTTCTTCCCGAAATTGTTAATTTAATCCATCAAATTGAGAATGGTCGTTAAATGCGTTATATATTTGTTTTCATTGTTAAGTTATACCAGAAATTAATATCACCGTTGTTTCCGCCGTCGTGCAGATTCTATCCCTCCTGTTCGGAATATGCGGTTCAATCTTTTACGAAATATGGCATCTTCAAGGGCGGGGCAAAAGCTACTTGGCGCATCCTAAGATGTAATCCGTTCAACAAAGGCGGATACGATCCTGTTGACTAAATCGGGAACAGACAAATGGAAAAACAAACAACAATAGCATTCATTTTAATCGGTATCATTTTAGTTGTATGGTTATACATTAACGCTCCCGAACCTCAGCAACCTTTACCGAATTCACAAGATTCAACCTTAGTTAGCGACACTTCAAGACAAAGTATTGAGCCGGTTGCACCAGTACAAACAACACTTGAGGAGTTACAAAAACAAAACGAAAAGAAATCCGAAGAAGAACCTGTTTCGAATGTACCCGAACAAATAATTACTGTCGAAACCGACTTGGTAATGATTGAGTTAACTTCCAAGGGTGCGCGAATTCGAAAATGTTATTTAAAAGAACATCAAACTTGGTACTATAGAGATCTACCGGACACCGCTAGCTTTTACCAAAAACACGTTCAGCTCGTAAATCCCTCAAACGGGGGAGACTTTAACATAATTTATGTTACCAAGGATGGTAAATTAGTAAATACAGCCAACCTCGATTTTGAAACCCCGGCTAATAATTATTATTATCTCGTAGAAGGAGATGATTCTTTATCGATTTCATATGCTTTCACTGACGAACAAGATAGAGCGGTGAAAAAAGCTTTTACATTCTTCGGCAACAACTATGAGTCGAAAGTCGGCGTTGAACTTATAAATATGAACGAGATTATCAGCAGCTACAGATACGACGTTGCTTGGTCAGAAGGAATAAATTTCGTTGAGGAAAATTCCGTTGATGAGGCAAGATACTCTAATGCTACCGTCTATGCCGGAGAGGAAACGACCACAATTGATGCTTCAAGAGGAGAGAAAACCACAAAAGATTTGAACGGTAAAATCGATTGGATCGGAGTTAAAAATAAATATTTCACCGTTATCTTCTCTCAGGATAATCCCAGCGACGATGGTGGTGCTTATTTCGAAGGAATGCACATTTTGCACCCGCAATATGGAGAAAGGAAATATTTTAATGCAAGTCTGAAAGTCCCTTTCAGAGACTTAAAATACCAAAAGGACACTTTCCGTTTATACATTGGTCCCATTGATTATGATCTGCTCAAATCATACAATAGGAACTATGAGGCAATTTATGATTTCGGAAGTTTCCTTGGATTAAAAATTTTCCGCCCTATTTCCGAATACATTCTGCTTCCAATGTTCAAATTCATAAACATGTTCGTTCCAAATTGGGGTCTTGTAATTATCATTTTCTCAATAATCATAAAAATTGTTCTTTATCCTCTAACCAAGCAAAGCATGAAATCGATGAAGAAGATGCAACTTCTTCAACCGAAGATTAAAGAACTGAAAGAAAAACACAAAGACGATCCCCAGAAAGTTCAAAAAGAAACGATGCGGCTTTATCAAACATACGGTATCAATCCGGCAGGGGGGTGCTTACCCATGCTGCTTCAGATGCCTATACTCGTAGCATTGTGGACACTCTTCAACGTTGCAATAGAGATCAGGCATCAACCTTTCGTATGGTGGATAACAAATCTTTCTTCTCCCGATATAATTTACAGATTACCTTTCAAAATTCCCCTCTTCGGAATTGATACAATAACTGGCTTGGCACCGTTGCTTGGAATAAGCATGTTTATTCAGCAAAAGATGAGTATGAAAGATCCGAGCCAAAAGGCTATGGTCTATCTAATGCCGATAATGTTTACGGCTTTATTCATGAGTTTCCCTTCGGGACTTAATCTTTACTACTTCATGTTCAACATGTTCTCAATAATTCAGCAGGAATATATAAACAAGAAAAAGGGAGATGTTGAATTGGTTCCGGTTGAACCCTCAAAGAGAAAAAAGGGAGGATTTATGTCTCGAATGATGGCGGCGGCAGAGAAACAAGCGCAAGCACAAAAACAGGGCGCCAAGAAGAAAAAAAGATTTTAATTTTCAAGTAATATTTATCGAGCTCTATGAATTATGTGGAGATCCACTACAACAGCGTTTTTCATTTTCTTTTTGTCGGTATTTGCCGGCGGGCTCTTACTTGCCCAACAAACATATACTCTATCTTTAAATCTGGTTGATAAAAAACTTCCATTCGGATTAACACAAAAAGTTCAGACCGATCTACCCCAAATAGGTTTAGCTCTTAGCGGGGGCGGTGCGCGCTGTTTTTCACAGTTGGGAGTATTAAAAGCTTTCGAGGAAAAAAACATTCCTATCAATATCATTACCGGAACAAGTATGGGAAGTATTATCGGCGGATTATACTCTGCCGGTTATAGTTTTGATGATCTCGATTCGATAGTTTTCACTGCATCGTGGGATGATTTCTTTTCCATAAAAGAACGGGATAGAAACGAACTTTTTGTTGATCAAAAAATCACCCAAGATAAAGCCATTTTCGCTCTTCGTCTTGATGGATTGAAGCCGATAATACCAACCTCGGTAAATACGGGGCAAATGGTTTCTAACTTTTTAAATCTATTGTCGATCAATGCCCCAATACACGTTGAATCAGGTTTTGATGATCTTTTGTTCAAGTTTAGGGCTGTCTGCACCGACCTTGTAACGGGTGATGAAATAATCGTTGGAGACGGCCTTTTAAGTCAGGCTATGCGCGCAAGTTCAAGCGTGTCTCTACTGCTAGCTCCGGTAAGAAGAGATTCTATGCTTTTGGTGGACGGCGGCCTTGTCGCAAACGTTCCGGTTAATGCCGCAAAAATAAGTAATGCCGATTACATTATTGCTGTAAACACCACTAGCCCATTGCACACAATGACAGAGCTCAATTATCCTTGGAATATTGCGGATCAACTAGTAAGCATTCCAATGAAAAAACTGAACGAAGATCAATTAGAAAATGCAGATGTTACTATAACTCCCGATCTAGGCTATCATTCCAATACTGATTTTACACGCATCGACTCGTTGATTAAAAAGGGTTATGAGACCGCTTTACCCCTCGCCGACTTTATTGCCGACACAATAAAAACGCTTTACAAAGAAAGTCTTTCAACCGATAAATTTTTCATAAAAAATCTAACAACCGATGATGAACCGAACGAGTTTGAACGGGAAATCGTAAGAAAGTACTCGTCACAGGATTCTATCTGCAGCGGTGATCTATACTATGATCTTTATTCTCTCTATAACACTGGCAACTTCGAATCTTTGACTTTTAATTTGATCGAGGATTCGGTTAAAACAATGATCAAAATACTGTATAACGAAAATCCTGTCGTAAATCAAATTGGTCTCCGAGGCGTAACACTAATAAATTACAATGCCGCTTATAATAAATTATCTTCTTTGTTACACAAACCTTATAACGTTAATAACGTTTTAACCTCAGCGATAAAATTATTAAGGGAGTATAGAATTTTCGGTTACTCTTTAGCCGAAATAGAAAATATTATTTTTGATAGTTCGTCTCAAACTTTAGTTGTGAATATTTCGGAAGGTGCTGTTTCAAAAATTATCGTTGAGGGAAATCAGAAAACCGATAAAGAATTAATCACAAGAGAGATCCCATTAAAGGAGGGAGAGCATTTTAAGTATGAGAACGTTCAACGGGGGCTTGCTAATTTAAGAGCTACAAATTTGTTCGACGACATTGATTTGTTTCTTACAAAAGATTTCGGCGAGAACATTCTCAAAATAAAAGTACACGAACGAATCTCAAGCTTAGTAAGGTTCGGATTGAGAATTGACAACGAATACCTTACGCAAGTATTGGTGGATATACGGGATGAAAATTTGTTCGGAACCGGAACAGAACTAGGCGCAATGTTTATCGGTGGTATAAGAAATCAATCCTATACATTGGAACACCGGGTAAATAGAGTTTTCAACA
Organism: uncultured Melioribacteraceae bacterium; assembly: GCA_964554135.1. Taxonomy (GTDB): domain Bacteria; phylum Bacteroidota; class Ignavibacteria; order Ignavibacteriales; family Melioribacteraceae; genus CAZKNM01. Next base: position 10,314 of record CAZKNM010000066.1, on the reverse strand, counting down.
CTTACTTAACATACTCCCTGCAAGTATTCTTTGAGTCGCAAGATATTAATGTCTATTATCCGGACACAAGCGCCGGTAAAAACGAATTGAGTAGAAAAAAAGTTTTTCAATATACACAATCCTTTCTTGGAACTTCTTTTGGTATTGGTACCCAAATTGGCAGGTTTGGCAATATAATATTAGAGGGAAAATACCAACATGCAGAAGTGGGAAACATTCCTAATATCACTGCTCCTATTTTATCCCTAGATCTGTTTAGTCTAAACCTGTCGCTCAACATAGATTCCCAGAACAAATATCCCTATCCAACAAAAGGCTATTTGCTGAAGACTTACTACGAAACCGCTCAGTCAATCCTCGCGGGAGATCTTGGATATACAAAATTCTATTTTGACTATAAAAATATCTTCAGCTTAAACACAATGCATACTTTTAGTGCCCGTCTTAAAGCAGGCTTTTCTGATAGGACTCTTCCCCTCAGTGAATATTTTTCAATAGGCGGACAAAATTCCTTCTTCGGCTTAAGAGATCATGAATTTAGAAACAGACAGATATTTACAACTTCTCTCGAATATCAAGTAAAACTTCCATTCACTATCTTTTTTGATACTTACTGTAAATTAAGATACGATCTCGGTGCAACATGGTTTAATCCGGAAGAAATAAAGTTTCAATCTTTGCTCCACGGAATTGGTGCAACGATCTCTCTCAATACTCCAATCGGTCCGGCTGATTTTTCAATCGGTAAAAGTTTTACATTCCTTAAAAGCTCTCGGGGAAGCACTATTGCCTGGGGAGACACTTTTTTCTACTTTACAATCGGATACTACTATTGATTTTCCACCTTTGATGCTTTTTCTGCAAGAGAAAGATATTTGACGTTTTGTTTCCGGTTACCTATTTCCTGGTATAGTTTAGCTAAAGCAAAATAAACTTTGCTTTTGAATTTTACTTCACCCAGCTTATCCATAACCGCGTTTAGAATTGTGTCGTTATATGGTGTTTTGTAATCCCGGTTGTAAAGATTAAGAAGCTTTACAAGGGGTTCGTGATTCAAAGGATCCGAATCTAACGCTTTGTTATAAAATGAAATCGCACTTTCTAATGTCGCAAGGTCCGTTATCGTGTGTTCAAATATGTTGGCCGCCCACATTAAAATTTCATAAGAATGCTGTTTAAATACCACACATAACTTCTCCGTAAACATTTTAACTTCATCTTTATTAAGAACAGGATTGGCAATCAGGATCTTATACAGGTCTACGTTTGATATTCGGTTCGAAAGTGCAAAGTGAAACGCCTCGAATAATTCGCTGGGAGAATTGGATAAACGAAAAATCTTTTCGATTTCTTTTGCGTAATCTTTATTCATTTTAAAGCTTCTAATTCTTCTCTCGTTCTTACTTTCCGGGAAACAAGAGTATGATTAAGATTACAATAATGAGTAAAATCAATAAAGGTATTTCAATAAATTCGGTTTGGTAAATTCAGGTAGAGTTTTTTCAAATTCTACCGTAACGTTTTTATCCCATTGTTTCTTTTCTGACTTAATGTACTTATGCTTTCCAACAATTGCAAATCTTCTATCCTCCAAATCTTTATCTTCATTAAAAATGAAGAAGCAAATAATAATCGGAACATTAATTTTATTTGACCACCTTTCGTATGCTTCAACAGCTCTTTTATTCACCAGCCACCTCGATTTTCTTTTACTTTTCCACTCAATGAACGCTATTTTACCGTTATAATCTATATACGCATCGGGTTTATCTTTTCCTCTCTCCCAAATTTTTTCAAAACGATTATCCCCACCAAAATCTTTGTAATCAAAGCCCCATTGAGTTAATAAACTCTTCCCCATTTCTTCGGCCAGATCATGAAGCTTGTAGTTTTTGCGGAATTCCATACCCGTTTTAAGAGGAACAAAATCTAATTTTTTCATCTCATTCCAACAAACTTGACTTAAATATATTAAATGTTGCCTTTTGTTGCTCACTCTATTAAAGACTGTTCTCGCTTGTATAAAGATCCTATACCTTCTCCCTTCTTCAAACCATAGAAAACACGGAGGTTTCACCAAAATATAACTTCCTGCTTCGGCGGTACAAAAACGACACCTTTGGTTATTCTATGTATATGCTGAGAAATAAAATGGATGCGGATGACGTCACGCAAGAAGTCTTTATCCGGATTTTGCTAAACCTCGGTAAGTTGAACATTCTTGCAGCAAGAGCATGGATAATAAGAACAACACACACTCTTTGTCTCGACAATTTAAGAAAAGACTGTTAAGAAATAAATTTTGTCTTACACATAAAGTGGCAAAAAATTAGTACTTTAAAACAGCAACATTTTTATCCCTCGCTAGGTCTAACTAACAAGAACGAAATAGATTCAGCGGGGGAATATGAAAAGATTACTACTATTGTTTTTCGTTTTATCAACACCCATATTCGCTAACACAATTTCTAAATCGGTTTCTCGGGGCGTTAAAGCCATTAAAATAAAAAATGTAATAAAATTAGATGGCTCTCTTTCCGAAACCATCTGGAAAAATCCGCCCCTAAAAGAATTCACTCAACTAGATCCGGAAGAAGGAAATCCGGCCTCTGAGCAAACGAATGTTTGGATCGCATACGATGAATCCAATATATATGTAGCTGCAAGATTATTCGATTCCCACCCGGAAGAAATTGATGCAAGTCTTGCCAGGAGAGACAGCTGGATAGATTCAGACTGGTTTTACTTTTACGTCGATCCTTATCGCGATAAAAAAACGGGTTACTTCTTCGCAGTTAATCCCGGTGGTTCCATAATCGACGGAACCTACTACAACGACAGCTGGAATGACGATTCATGGGACGGAATTTGGGAAGCCAAAACCTCCGTTGATACTGAAGGCTGGTGTGTTGAAATAAAAATTCCGTTCAACCAATTACGTTTCAAGGAATCCGATGTAATGGTTTGGGGCGTTAACTTCCAACGCCAGATAAAACGTAAAAACGAACAAGCTTACTACGTGATGGTTCCTAAAAACGAGAGCGGGTTTGTTTCTCGCTTCGCCGAACTTGAGGGGCTTGATGGTGTAAAATCAAAACAAAGATTTGAATTTTTTCCTTATGCGGTTCAAAAGGTTCAATACTTGGTTCATGATGCGGACAATCCTTTCTATAAAGGAAATCAGTATAAAACAGCGCTTGGCGCCGATCTGAAATTCGGGTTGGGTACAAACCTGAACGTGGACGTGACAATAAATCCGGATTTCGGACAGGTTGAAGTTGATCCAGCCGTCGTTAATCTTTCCGCATTCGAAACATATTTTCCCGAAAAAAGAAGTTTCTTCATTGAAGGGAATAATATCTTCTTGTTTGGAATCGACGGCGCAAATAATAATTGGGGATTTAACTTCGGATGGCCTACGTTGTTTTACTCAAGAAGAATCGGTAGAAGCCCACAGGGCGAGATTTCAGACAACGAATATGCTGATATTCCGAACGAAACAATGATCTTGGGAGCTGCAAAGTTAACCGGAAAAATAGATGAAACATGGACAATCGGCACTGTAAACGCCTTAACTCAAAGAATGTACGCAACATTGGACAATGGAGGAATCAAAACCGAAGAAGAGGTTGAACCGTTTACTCATTACGGTGTCCTCCGTACAAAGAAAGAATTCAATGGTGGTAAACAGGGTTTGGGTATGATGTTCACATCTGTTAATAGAGATTTGCGATCAGATCCTCTCAAAGAAGTATTAAGCAAAAACGCTTTCAATCTTGGAATAGACGGCTGGGTCTTTCTAGACGAGGAAGAAAATTATGTAATTTCCGGTGCCGCTGCAGGCTCTTATGTAAGCGGTACCAAAGAATATATTTCCAATCTCCAAAAAAGATCATACCGTTACATGCAAAGACCAGACGCCTCATTTATGCCTATTGATGAAAACCGCACTTCGCTTTCGGGACTTTACACTCGATTTATGATAAACAAACAGAAGGGGAATTTTTATCTAAATGCTGCTCTCGGGGCGGTTACACCCGGGTTTGATCACAACGATATCGGATATCAATGGATGGCAGACAGAATAAATGGTCACCTTGTCTTGGGTTACCGCTGGTTTGAGCCGGATAACATTTTCAGGAGAAAATCTATTTACGTATCTCATGCCCGCAGCTATAACTTCGACGGAAAGTGTACAAGTAATTTCGTTTGGTTCGACAGCAATTTTGAATTTCTGAATTATTTTGGCTTTGAGGTAGGGGGAAATTATTCATTTTCATTTTACTCTCCAACATTAACTCGCGGAGGACCACTTGCACTATACCCGGGCGAATATGTTCTTTGGATCTCTGGTTACAGTGATAACAGAGAAAAATTAATCGTTGGTGTAAATACTTTTTATGCAAAAGATAAACTTGGTGGCGTAAATTACAGCCTTGGCTTTAATATCGAGTGGAAACCAAATTCTCAAATTAGTCTTAGCTTGGGTCCTGAATTTTCAAGAAATGATAACTTCATACAATGGATAGATAATTTTGACGATCCCACAGCAATAAACACTTATAATACAAGATCTGTGTTTGGAAGAATTCTGCAAAAAACTTTAAGCGCCAATATCAGGCTGAATTGGACATTCACACCGACACTCAGTTTACAGGTCTTCTTACAACCTCTGTTTGCGGTGGGAGATTACAGCGAATTCAAAGAATTGGCAGTGCCCGGAACTTCTAGCTTTAATGTTTACGGTGATGGTGGTTCAACAATATCTTATGATTCTGAGAACGATGAATACTTGGTCGATCCTGATGGTAATGGTCCTGCTGAAACATTTACATTTGGAAATCCGAACTTTAATTTCAAATCTCTGCGCAGTAACATCGTATTACGCTGGGAAATAGTGCCAGGCTCAATTTTCTATCTTGTCTGGTCGCATGATCAAACAAACGATGATAATCCCGGAAGTTTCGACCTGGCAAGAGATTTCAGAAACTTATGGCG
>CAZKNM010000066.1:0-5216 GCA_964554135.1 uncultured Melioribacteraceae bacterium | reverse complement strand
TTATGCAAGATGAGATTATTTACACTTTCTTCGAATTTTCAATAAAATCCAGCAGTACATATATTTCAAGACCGTGTGTCCCTTGATTCGCAACACAATTACTGTTTCATAAAGGAACTCTACTCCAAGGTTGACGGTTAATACACATTAATTAGGAACCAATACGTAGATTAGGCATCTAACAATACTAAGTTTATTCAATTTATCTAATATTTAAAGTATATGGAAAAAAATAAAAGCATCATTGAACAAATTAAAAGGAAAACAAAAATGTTAGTAAGGCTAAAAGACATCGGGAAGAAAGTATCGCTTTATTTTGCTTTTATCCTGGTGGGTATTGTAGCAACAGCTTTCTACTTTAGAAACAACGCGGAAACCTCAAATATAAAAGTATTTAAAGCGGGGGAAGTTAGTGTAAGTTTAAACGAGAGATCAGAGCTTATATTCATCGAACGACAAAATGGAAAACCTCTCGTGGTTGATTCAACCTTAACTGAAATAATCAATAATATGCTGGCTGCTCGGGAATATGTAAGGGCAAACACTATTAGATAACAACTCAATTCTTAACGCAATTTTTAAAATTGTTAACGGAACAGCCGACGCTGTTCCTTTCGTTTTATATGGACTGTTTGCTTACAAAATAGGAGCTCTTATGAGATATTTAGTAATTATAGTTTCTCTCTCGTATTTGATTTTCACATTCGGTGGAAATGACTTTGAATGGAAATCCTATGATCCGGCAATAATAGACATCGTAAAATTGGGTCCGCCGAACTACCAGCTTTATGATTATATGAAAGAATATTCGCAGATATACGGGATACCTTTCGACTATGCATTGAGGTGTGCCTCCGAGGAAACAGGTTATCACGGGAAGCTCGACTTTAAATACCGCCCATTCGAAGACAAACTAAGACGTTCCTATGCGGAGGCTTACGGACCTCTTCAAGTACAGATTCCCACAGCTAATGATATGTGGAATGATAGGGTAATTACTGCGGATGATTTGGGATATGACATCAAAATCAATGTTATAACCAGTTTTCGGTACAAAAGATATCTGTATAATAAATTTAAAGATTGGTTGAAGGTATATAGTATCTATAATATGGGCTGGAAAGGTGAATCAAAGATCAACCAATATGCGGTGGACATAGTAAGCGGAGATCAAACAACCGGTTAAAATTCGATCGGGTGGAATTTCGCTGACGTTCTTTTAAACCAGCTAGATTTCTTTCCCGTAAAAAATTATAGTGTTTCTAATTCAGTGAGAAATTGCCGAGCAAAATATTTGGGTGTTAACTTTTCTCCAGTAGCCTTTTCAATCAATGCATTCCATTTATAACTCGCCCCATAAAAGAAAAACATATTCTTAAGATACTCGCCGATATCTTTATGGCCGACAAAGCTATGAAAAAAAGATTCTTCTGGGCAAAGGATTTTGGTCATTATGTAATGATAGAGTTGCGAAGCCAGTAATTCACCCAGCATATAATTGTGATAATATGCGGGATATAGCGCAATGTGTATCTTCGCTGCCCAGTTAGATTCACTTCGACCTTCCGGTTTTTTAAGCAGCTGATATTGCTTTATAAGATTCCACCAAAGTTCGTTCAAATCCTGATCGGGATCTTGATACATCGCCTTTTCAAATCTATATACTACCTGTTCCCATCTCGTAAACACAAGTTGCTCCAACCTCAATAAGTTGAAGCTATCTGATTGTATTTTATTATTTTCTTCTTCAGAAATTCCGATTATCTCTTGTAACCATTGAGGATTTGATGCCATTCTTCCAAACATCATTGCAATTGCTTCCGTAGTAAATATATGAGAGTGTTTTCTTAGTTCCCACGGAAGATCGCGAGAGATATACTTATCGTAAACTGCGTGCCCAAATTCATGAAGCATTGTCCCCATCCATTTATAATTAGATTTGATATTGCACAAAACACGAATGTCCCCTTCTCTATCTATATCGGAGCAATAGGCGTGCTGATATTTCCCCTTTTTCTCGAACAAATCGCTTTTATCAATTAGATCTTCTATTTCCATTCCCATCCCGTTGTAATACCTACGCGTAATTTCAACAAGATCCCTGCCTTGATAATACCTATCAAAATCTATCTTGTAAATACGGGGTCCGTGTTGAAAGAACTTATCCTGATAATGCCAAGGCATTAACTCGTTCGGCTTAACTCCGTACCTATTCGATAAGTATTCATCCATATCGATTTTAAGTTTTGCGAATTCATCTTGGGTAAGTTTATCCAGGTTATCAAACAGCGCATCTATTTCTTCGGGATCTTGTTCGCTCAATTTCAGACTCATATCATGATAATTCTTGAACCCTGTTTCTCTTGCAGCCTGATTCCTCATCTTTGTCAACTTAACCACGTCTTTTGCTACCTTCTCTCCAATTTGCTTGCTTGCATACCAAACATTTTTAAGCTCTTCATTATCGGTTGAATTTTGCAGTATAACATCAATTTGATTGTCCGTTATGCTCTTGCCGTTGTACGTTGCTCTGAATGTTGCAAATTCCTCCTCGATTCTATTCGACAACCCGACTATTTCTTCCATCAGACTTTCATTATATTGATTCCCCGCATAAGCATTATAAATCAACTCAACCTGACGTTTTAATACAGGTTCATTTATTTCACCGGACTCTTTTATACTTTTTAAAAACGCAAAATCACTTTTATCTGAATATATTTTGTTCAACTTCAGTTGCAATGCTGACGCTCTGCTATAATCCTCTTTCTTTCCGCTTATAGAAGCTTCAAAATATGCTTTATTATATTCTTCGTTTAACGAAATTACTTTTGCTTCATATTGCTCTAAGAACTTCTCGAATTCATTTTCCATATAGTTCGGCACATCATTTTATAGATAAATTCAGTCACGTTATTAAAAAATCTCTGTCAAGCTGGTTTCATTAGAATAGCAAACTAGAAGTTAATACTCCATACACTTTCTCTATTTTAGTTCAATAGCTCCTCATCTCGATGAAGCAGAAGTATGGCTCCCTGTGAAATAATAACCAACTTATCTCTGTCCAATTCAATCTCAATAGCGTCCTTTCTTAAGAATAGCGCGAAGTCCCCCTCACGTGCTTGCAGGGGAATATATTTAGTCGGCTTGTTTTCCTTCCACGGTTCGTCATCTTCTGCAGGAGAAGCAATCGGATAACCAGGACCGACCTTTATCACATATCCGCCTTGAACTTTCTCCTTCTCGCTGACTCCCGGGGGAAGATACAATCCGCTGTGTGTTTTATTCAGATTTTCTTCTGGCTTAATAAGTACTCGATCCCCCACAATAATTATCTTCTCTGTGTTGATCACTTTAGAACCTTTTTCATATAACTCATAAATTTCACTATAAAAATAATAAAACAGATCATATAGTCAATTATCTGACAGATTATTCTAAAAAAGTGATTGTTTTAATCCAATGGTTCGCGAAACCTCACAATTTTTCTTTCCTCCCTAAAAACCGTTGTGTTTTCTCTATTTACAATTTGTCTTTTTAACTGGAACTAACGAGACCGCCACTTTTGTTAATACGGGTGTAATCAGATTGTTTGCTTAATATAGAAATTTATTTAATCGAATAATATATTCAACAAACCGTGGAGATAAAATGTTATCACTTGGTACAAAATTTCCTGAATTTAAGAAAATTACTGTTACATCGATAAATCCAGGCGAAGAATTCTCTGAAGTTTCATCGGAAGATCACAAGAAAACGGGACAATGGATGGTAATGTTCTGGTATCCGAAGGATTTCACCTTTGTATGCCCAACAGAAATTGCCGAATTCGGTCTGAAAAACGAAGAGTTCAGAAAAAGAAAAGCAATGTTGATCGGCGCATCAACCGACTCAGAGTATGTCCATTTAGCATAGAGAAAAAACCACAAAGATTTAAAAAATCTCCCAATTCCATTACTGGCAGACACATCAAAATCTCTTGCCGAAGATCTGGGTATTTTAGAAGAGAACGAGAAAGTGGCATATAGAGTTACTTTCATCGTCGATCCGGAAGGTACGATTAAATGGATAAGCGCAAACGACTTAAGTGTTGGGAGAAATGTAAATGAAGTCATCCGTGTTTTAGATGCGCTGCAAACCGGTGGATTGACTCCATGTAATTGGGAGCCGGGTCAGGCTACTTTATAAAGAAATTAAACACAGGCTCGAAATGTAATTTGAGCCTGTTTGATTTTTAATTTATGAACGTTCGTTCGTTTTGGTGTTTTTGCCACTATTCTGAAGACTTGCCGACTGATATTTTACATGGCTTAGCCTCTCCTTCTTTATGTATCCCCGCGTAACAACAATTCCATAACCGATAAAAACCGCGGTGAGAATGATGTCGTAAATTATTCCCTCTATGTTCGGTTGACTTGACTGCACGGATTTGATAAGGTCTTCGACTTTAATAAAGCTGAAAAAGTTACCAAGAAAATGTATCAGCATCTATGGCCAGATTGCTCTGGTACGCAATGCAAACGCCGCAAAACCAAACCCAAGCGCAAAAGAATAGCCAAGCTGCAACAACACATACTGCCAATTCCACCCTACCAAAGCATTCAAAATATGTGTAACCGAAAATAAGAGAGATGTGACAATCACCGCTTTCCACACACCTTTCTGAAGTAGCGCACGAAGCATCAATCCGCGGTAAACACCCTCCTCAACAAAGCCGACCATTATGTTCAACAACAAATAATAGATATAAAAACCAAACTCTATTTCCTTATAGCTTCCAAGCATATTGCCGATCATTGGAATTGCCGGAATAATTAAAAGGTAGATGTGTTTTGATCTGAATCTTCTAAAGCCAATTTTTCCCCACCATTTCATTTTCCAAAGTGTCAGCGCCGTTATCACCGTCATGATAAACATCATGATCCCATACAATGTATAGCTTGGGAGACCGAGCTTTTTTGTTATTGTCCCCGCAATAACAGCCACAGCGATTATCACTATCTCAAAGATTGCAACAAATAAATATGGGTGGTGCTCATGAAATTTTTGTTCACTCATAACGTACCTCAAATCAATTTTGATAATAAGTAAAAATCGATTACCCGTGGGGCTTTATCAATCGTTCTTCGGTATGATTTTATTAAAACCTTATCATACTTCGGCATGAAAAAGGGGGTGTTGGAATTTAGTTCCGTTCAAACCAGCGGATTGACTCC
>CAZKNM010000065.1:0-17811 GCA_964554135.1 uncultured Melioribacteraceae bacterium | reverse complement strand
GCGGTACACCCAACGATTCGATCAAATCTTTCATCGACCGGAAAACGGTAAAAGATTTGATCGAATCGTTGGGTGTACCGCATACGGAAGTCGATCTGATTCTTGTCAACCAAAAATCCGTTGGTTTTGACTATCTCGTTGATGACTGTGACGATATCAGTGTTTACCCTGTGTTCGAGTCGTTTGATATATCCGGAGTTCAGCATCTCAGACCGACGCCGCTGCGTATTCCGAAATTCATTCTCGATGTCCATCTCGGGAAGCTCGCCAAATATATGCGGATGCTGGGTTTAGACACTTTATACAGCAACAGCTATAACGATGAAGAGATTATCAAAATATCACTTAAAGAAAAAAGAACAATCTTAACGAAAGACAGAGGAATTCTAAAACGAAATGAAGTAACGCACGGTTACTGGGTGCGCAGTACAAATTCCGAAAAGCAAATTGCCGAAATTATCGAGCGGTTCGACTTAAAGCAATCCGTATCACAATTTTCACGCTGCTTGGAATGCAATAAACTTTTAACTAAAATTAAAAAAGAAAATATTATCGATCGAATACCGCCGAAAGTGCGGGCGCAGCATGAAGACTATTATATTTGCAAAGAATGCGACCGTATATATTGGGCGGGCTCGCATTACGATAAAATGAAGTCTCTAATAAAAAAAATTCTGGATAAGTGATTTGATTTGGGAATTAACAGGTAATAAACGGTGTTTATTCGTCTAAATAACCAACAATAAAAATACTGGTACATATGTCTTTCGTAATCCGTCTGCTGATGATAATATTATTGCTTTTCCTCGTGGAATTTTATTTTACCAGGAAAACGGTTAGAGCCGTAAAAAGAATCTTTCCGGATATTTCCAAGAAAAAGATAAAACGTACCACTCTAACCGGGTTGATAATTCTTAATCTTTTTCCATTGCTGCTTATCTCGGCCTGGGCATACGCTTATATAGCACAAACGGAGAATATCCGTCAGCCTGAAAATTTCTTTTACGAATACTTCGTGCTGTATCCTTTCTGGATAGGAATCACAATTATTATTCAATCTATCGTTTTGCTTATTCCGTTGGATCTGATAAAACTTATCATCTACGTCCCGTTCAAGAAATTTAGAGATAAACTAAAAACCATTCACGCCTGGGTTGTTTTTGTTTTAGTATCGGTTATATCGCTTTACGTCCCGGTTAGAATTATCTATGATTTGAACACAATCTCAACCAGAACGGCTGAATATACGAAAGAAAATCTCCCGGCTGTCTTGGATGGATATAGAATTACATTCATCGCCGACGTTCAAGCGGATCAATTTACAAAATATTCCAAGCTTCATAACTACATAGAAAAAGTAAATGCTACGAATCCCGATCTCGTACTCATCGCCGGAGATATCGTAACCGGCAACCCCGATTACATCAGCCTTGCAGCTGAATACCTAGGGAAAATAAAAGCACGTTACGGTGTCTACTCCTGCGTTGGGGATCACGACAATTGGGCGTACCGCAACGATTACGAACGAAGTCTGCGCGAAATAACCGAAGCTCTGGCTAAAGTAAACATAAAAATGATTGACAACGGGAAAGTCAATATTGCTGTCGACAGCGCTAACATCGGGATTACGTTTATAACGAATACATACGTTGAAAGAATCCCGGATAATCTTTTAGACAGCTTAAGCAATCATTCCAAACACTACGATTTAAAAATATTTTTAACTCATCAACCCAGGGAATACCTGCTCGACAAAGCCGTTCAATATAATTACGATTTAATGCTGGCGGGTCATACACACGGAGGACAAATCACCCTGTTCCTCCCGTTTTATAATTTGACCCCTACGCTGCTTGAAACTCCGTTTGTAAAAGGGGACTTTTGGTTCGGTAATCTGATGCTTATCGTAAACCGCGGTCTCGGTGTTTCCCTTTCTCCGATTAGATATAACTCAACTCCAGAGGTAACATCCATAACAATTAAGAAAGGCGAGTAAAATGAAAGTGCTTATTGTACATGCACACCCGGAGCCTAAATCGTTCTGCAGTTCGCTAAAAAACGAAGCGGTAAAATTTTTCGAAGAAAATAATCATGAAGTAAAAGTATCCGATCTTTACAAGATGGGGTTTAATCCCGTCGGTGATAAATACGATTTTAAAGAATTATCGAACAAAGAATTTTTCAAATACCAGGCAGAACAAATGAATGCTTATAAAGAAAATTTGTTCTCAAATGAATTGACCGCAGAGATGGACAAATTTATGTGGGCAGACGCTATTAATTTCAACTTTCCGTTATGGTGGTTCTCGGTTCCTGCAATTCTAAAAGGGTGGGTAGACAGAGTCTTTGCCATGGGATTTGCTTACGGTGCCGGAAAGGGAGTTTACGATACGGGAGCTTTCAAAGGGAAAAAAGGATTTCTAACGTTGACCACCGGCGGACCTGAAAATTCCTATGGTAAGAACGGAAGAAACGGGGAAATGGGAACAATACTTTTTCATATAAATCACGGCATGTTATACTTTGTCGGGATGGATGTTCTACCTCCCTTTATTGTTTATGGTGCGACAAGAATCAGCGACGAAGAACGCAAACAGCATCTTGTTAATTATAGAAATTATCTTTCCAACATTCATTCACACAATAAACTTTATTGAAAAGAACAACGTATCAACCGATTTCGTATTCAGTAAATATAGAATAAAAAAGTACTGCAAAAATTTTTCTCTACTTAATTTTCGCCTACTTCGCTGAAATATTTGAACTATATTGGCAACACATAATTTTAATGTTGAGAGATATTCATGCGGATCAAAATATTAACCTTAATTTTTATTTCTTGTTTAACGGTTCAAGTGCACGGTCAAGAAGAAAAGTCACAACTCGTTTGGGGATGCAGGCTCGGATTGAATTACTCGAGTGTCCGCGGCAGCAATTCGCAAGGATACGATATTAAGACCGGCGGAACTATCGGTATATTTTCACGTATAAAACTGAGTGAAATCATTTCACTACAGCCGGAGTTTAATTATACGTCAAAAGGAATGTCGCAGGAGACCGTTATTGACGATAACCCATACGAATTCACTCTTGCTTTTACATATTTGGAAACTCCTCTATTAATAAAATACAATTTCGGAACCGACCTACACAGCGGTTTCAAACCGGATATATTTTTCGGTCCATTCGGTGCATTTAAAATAAATTCTGAAATCACTCTCGTGGATGACATAACCGGTAACAGTATCGATATAGCAAATGTAAGTGGATTCGATTGGGGAATAGCTTTTGGGGGAAGTGCCGGTTTCCCGGTCGATAACGTGGATGTCTTTCTGGAGTTAAGATTTACATATTCAATTCCATCTTACGATAATTCTTCGCCATCGGCCGACTTGAGACATACAGTTTTCACTCTTTCACTGGGATTTGCGGTGAATTAAGGTGAAGATTCCACAATTCGTCGATTTCAAAGTTTATATTTTTTCTCAATATCTTTGGCTCTATAAGCAAGAGATTCAACATCCATATCGTCGATAAAATCAACCAACCTCTCTGCTTTTGTCTTTCCTACATTAGTGATCGAGTATATCTCAAGGAGATATTTTACACTTTCAACCGTGAATGAATTATTTTCTCTTGATTTCAAGCTGTCGAATATTTTCTCTGCTTCCGAATAGTTCTTCTGCTTAAACCAATTCACACCGCTGTAAAAATCGAAAATATCCTTAAGGAATTTCTCATTGCCGTTCATCCTGGGAGGGACAGTCAGCATACGTTTTATTTCGGATTCGTCCTCAAACTTTCCTATCAGTTCGGCCAGTTTGGTTATTTCCTTTGCGGTTTGTTCATTCGATAACATTTCATCGAACAGCGGTTTATAATTTTCGGATAACTCTGCTTTAAGATTTTCTGCTTCTTTGCGGTTGTCCAGCATCAAATTATTAACCGCATACATGAACATAGCATGATCATAATACCAATGGAAATATATTTCCTTATGATTTTTTATATACTCAAATTCACGGTTGGAAAGTTTATATTCTCCAATTCTATGATAATATCTTCCCATGACATAATGATCTAATACCCGTTCCTTGTCGTTTTTCACAACACCGGTTACTTTGTTTATAAGATCGACATCCATCAATTCCCGGCAGTACCAATTCTTGATGTGTGCATTCTTGGGATATCGTTTTACAAACTCTTCAAAATAAGGGAATGCGGCGAATTCATTATTCTCCAGCCTGCTGTATAATTCCAATAGAATATAAGTTGCCTGCGCGGATGTATATACTCCCTTCTGCTGAGCAATTTTCAAATAGTCCAACCCGATATCTCTATCCCCAGACAGGCCAAGGATGCTTGCAACAATTCCGATAAAACCGCCCATGCGGTCGGCGAAGTAGTTGAACATTCCGAGTACCATATACGCATCATAATAAGTCGGGTCTTCTTCAAGAACTTCTTCCAAAAGATTTTTCCCGGTTTTAACATAACTAAACGCGGACAGCCATGAACGTTGTATCCCGTATATTCTGCCGAGGTATCCATAGATGCATCCTAGGAAAAATTTATCCTCGAGCGTTTTGGTGTTGTCTTCAAACATTTCGATTGCGTTCTCGGCAAAAGGTATAATCATATTATTAATCGAATCTGTTACGACTTGCTTATGTTCGATCTCCGCATCATCCCTAAACTTCATCGATTTGATAAGCTCCGTACCGATCCTCAAGAAATAATATTTCGGACTATCGGGATTTTTTTTAAGCCCTTCATCGATAATCTTATCCGCAGCTTCAAACTCATAATTGTAGGTATGAAAGATGATCACACGGTCGGTGTCGGAAATATTTTTTTCGGTTTGCGGGTAAGATACACAAACAGTGACGAGAAATAGGAAAAAGAAGTATTTCATTATTCCCCCTGTAAATCAATACAAGTGACAATCCCGCATGGGATCCAAAATTTTAATGCAAAGTTTACTAAAGTTTATAGACAATAAAAAAAGGATTTTTTTACCTGCCTGAAATAAGAAAAACACTAATTACGGTTGTAACTTTACTACCTCCTAATCAGTCTAAACGGAAAAATGGGGCGGACATATGAGATATCTTCTCTTTATTATTTCTTTAATTCTTACCATCAATATTACAACAGTTGCACAACAGGACTCTATTTCAACAGATGATGATGATTATTTCTGTTCTCACCGAAGTCTGGATCTAGCAATCAACAATTACGGTCTCAGCTTCGGTAATTCAAGAAACTTCAACGGCATAAGGTTAAACTTCGAAGACTGCGGTATCGGACAAATCAACGGCATCAATATAACGCTATGGCAGCCTGGTAAAAATCCCGATTCCGAAATAAACGGTATTGCTTTGGGGATTATCCCTCATGCTTCAAGAATTAATGGACTTTCCATCGGTATTGGAGGAGTAATTGCCAATGAAAGTATCAATGGTATTAACCTTGGCGGATTCGCAGTTGTCTCACAAGGGAATGCAAATGGAATAAACCTCGGCGGTTTAGCGGTAGTTTCGCAAAGGAATATCACGGGTATTAATATCGGTGGATTGGCGCTTGTTACCCAGCGAGATTTAACCGGATTAAATATCGGCGGCTTGGCAAATGTATCGCAGGGCGACATGATGGGTCTTAACTTTGGAGGTTTGGCACTTGTCTCTCAAGGCGATATGTCCTTGATTAATTACGGAACACTTGCCTGCGTTTCACAAGGAAGTATGACCGGATTCAATTTCGGAGGTCTCGCATTGGTTGCTCAGGGAAACTTAACGGGAATCAATTTGGGCGGCTTGGCATTAGTCTCACAAGAAAATATCACCGGACTTAACCTTTCAGGATTAGCCCTGGTGGCTCAAAAAGATCTGATAGGTATAAACATCGGCGGGATCGGTCTGGTATCCCAGGAAAGAATTCGAGGATTAAATATTACGATTGGGAAAATACAAGCCGACGCAGATATTAAAGGAATAAGTATTTCGGGTTACAAAACTGAAACATACGATTTAACCGGAATCAATATTTCCGCTGCTTGGTGTGAAATTGAAAACCTAACCGGATTGTCTATCGGCGGTTATAACCGAATCTATGGTACACAAACCGGCTTAACAATCGGATTGTTCAACTTTGCCGAGATATTAAACGGGATTCAAATCGGGTTGATCAACATAGCGAAGAACAATCCATGGCCGTTCAGAATTTTGCCGGTTATTAATTTGCATCTCTAAAATTTTTCAGAGGGAAGCGCTTTTTATGCTTCCCTCGTTTACTTACCAACACAAATATTCCTCCACAACAAAACATAAATATCATTAATTTACACGAGATGTTTTTCAGCCTCCAACAAACATTTTTAAGAATGAGGTTTCACATGAAGCGGTTAAATATATCTTTTGCAGCAATTTTCTCTTTGTTTCTTTTGATCCTCTTTTTTTCGCTCAATACACTGGTTGCTCAAACTTTAAAAATAAAAATAATCGAAACAAGCGACGTACACGGTGCAATTTTACCTTACGATTTCATTAATGACAAACCTGCCGATCATTCACTTACCCAAGTCTATACATACGTTGAAGAACAAAGAAGGGATCCCTGTCAAGAGATTATTCTTCTAGATAACGGCGATATACTTCAAGGTCAGCCCATTGTATATTACTACAACTTTGAAAATGTAGACGTACCCCACATTGCTTCCGAAGCTATGAATTTCATGGGATATAACGCGGCGACCGTTGGAAACCACGACATCGAGACCGGGCACCCGGTTTACGACAGGATATATGAAGAATTCAACTTCCCCTGGCTCGCCGCAAACGCGGTGTACGCCGAAACCGGTGAACAATATTTCCCCCCATACCGTATCCTGCATGTAAACAATATTAAAGTTGCCGTTCTCGGTCTAATAACACCGTATATCTCCAACTGGCTGCCGGAAAAAATCTGGGAAGGAATTGAATTTGAAGATATGATCGCCGCCGCACAAAAGTGGGTGAAGATTATTCAAGAGAAAGAAAATCCCGAGATTTTAATCGGTTTATTTCATTCCGGTGTAGATTACACATACGGAAGCCAAACCGCCGATCAACCAAAAAACGAAAATGCCTCGAAGCTTGTTGCGGAACGCGTTCCGGGATTCGACGTTGTTTTCGTTGGTCATGATCATGAAACGTGGAACTTCACGGTTAAAAATCCGAATGGGAAAGAAGTGTATATCCTCGGCCCGGCCGGCTCAGCCCGCAACATTGCAGTTGCCAGCATTGAAATGAATTTCGACAGCTCGACCTCAACATGGAATAAAGATATAACAGGGGAAATAATCGAAACAAAGAATTACAAACCGGATAAATCTTTTGTAGAACACTTCAGCACCGTATTTGAAGAAACCAAAGACTACGTTTCCAAACCGATAGGAACTTTTACAAAAACAATTTCTACAAGAGAGTCGATGTTCGGCGATTCTCCTTTCGTGGATTTAATTCATACCATTCAACTTGATTTGACAGGCGCGGATGTTTCGTTTGCAGCTCCACTCTCATTCGATGCAAAAATTAAAGAGGGTACGGTTTACGTACGCGATATGTTCAACCTTTATAAATACGAAAACCTTTTATATACAATGGAACTGACGGGGAAGGAGATAAAAGATTATCTCGAATATTCCTATTCTCTTTGGTTCAACCAAATGGAGGATGAAAACGATCACCTTCTGAATTTTGAGCAGGATGAAAACGGAAATTTAATTTATTCGGAACGCAGCAATTCTCCTCAGTTAGCTAATCGTTACTACAGTTTCGATTCCGCTGCAGGTATTGAATATACGGTAGACGTATCAAACCATGCCGGCGAACGCATTAACATAATTTCGATGAGCAACGGAATGCCGTTCGATATAAACAAAAAATATAAAGCTGCAATAAATTCATACCGCGGTACCGGGGGCGGTGGACTCCTAACCGAAGGGGCAAAAATTCCAAAAGAAGAATTAAATGAAAGAATTATCACTTCAACCGATAAAGATCTTCGCTATTATATGATGAAGTGGATCGAAAAAAGCAAGACCATTACACCGAAAGCGCTTGGCAATTGGAAAGTAGTTCCCGAAGATTGGTGGAAAAAAGGAAAGGAAAAAGATTATTCATTAATCTATAAAAAATAAATCTTATGCCGGTTCTAAACCGGCGGGAGAATAAAATGGAGAAGTTCAAGTCTTTTATTAAAACTACTTTGCTTGGAGGATTTCTAATCGTTCTTCCGGTAGTAATTTTAATAATGGTTCTCAACTGGCTGTTTGAGTTTTTAACAGATAAAGTACGTCCTATCACCAGACTTCTAGTTGAAACGGCTCGGTTCGACGAATACGCTGCTTCGATACTCGCAATAATTATTATTCTACTTTTATTTTTTCTTGTGGGATTACTTGTCAAAACAAGAGTAGGACGATTTGCAATAAATTCTGTCGAAGAAAAGTTCCTAAAAAGAATACCGCTCTACAAAATTATAAAGGAAACGGTAATTCAGCTTTTCGCTTCCGATAAAAGTCTATTCAAATCGGTTGCATTAGTAAGCTTATTTTGCAACGACACACTTGTGACCGCATTTGTAACGGATGAACATCCCGACGGAAGCTACACAGTATTTGTACCGTCGGGTCCTGCGCCAACTGCCGGTTTCGTCTATCACCTGAAGGGGGAATATGTTCACAAGATCGATTACCCGGTAGAACATGCGCTGAGGACTATAATAAGTCTTGGTGTGGGTTCACAAGAGTTGATAAAAAGATATAAAAATCAGAAGAAGTAATAACCGCTGTTGGAAGTGAATTATATCGATTTCATGAGAGAAATCTCGTTTTTCATCTCCCTTTTACCGATAGAATTTAATATTATCTTTCTGATATTTACAATAATTATCATTGAGATACGTTCACTGCAATAGAACTAAATCTTTATGTTAAATCACTCGGAAATACAATTGATTGAGCGATGCAAAAACGGCGACACAGCCGCATTCGGACCATTGATTAATAATTACAGACGGCAATTATACTCTTACCTGTGGAAGATGTGCGGAGATAAAATGACTGCCGAAGATCTATTCCAAGAAACACTATTAAAACTATGGTGTGGAATAAAGAGATACCGTGAACAGAACAAATTTTCATCGTGGCTTTTCTCGATCGCTCATAATGTCGCAATGGATAATCATAGAAAAAACAAGACTAGAAACAACATCGTTAACACCGACGATTCTCATGATCCGCCGGATAACACGACACCGCTCAATGAATTATGCGCTGCCGAGCTAAAAAGGATTATCAACTCTGCAGTCGATGAACTGCCGGTTAAACAGAAAAGAGTTTTCTTATTGCGCCAGCATGGTAATATTAAATTTAAAGAGATCGCAGATATAACGGGGGAGCCGCTGAATACGGTATTAGCTCATATGAATTACGCCGTAAGAAAAATTAAAAACGTAATCGAGGTGCACGATGCAATTTGAAATAAAAAAACTCATCACAGAATTTGAAAACGAAATGTGGCTTTATCTTGAAGAAAGTCTCCCTTCGGAAAGAATGAACTTTTGGGACGAACAATTGCGGAATCATCCGGCTCTCAAAAAAATGCTCGGTGACACACAAACGGTTTTATCGCTTTACAATGAATGCGCGGAATCGGATATCAATGAAGCATCATATAAAGAAATGATCGTGAATGTCACGAGGAAGCAAAACAGTTTTCTCGTGCGTGTGAGAGATTTGATCATGAATTTGCTATCACAAATATTTACTAATTACAGATTCGCCTTCGGTGCGGCGATAATTGTTACAGTAATTATTCTTATATCTGTCATAGAGAAACCCGGCGATGGCATAATACAAACAAATGTTTCTCTCGATTGGAAGGGTAAAGAAATTACCTCAAAAATCGATAAGGTGGACAACACAATTGCCTCACTTAAAACTCAGGACACATTTGATTACACGATGTATCGATACACAAAAGATAAAGTGGACCAAGCAATTCTCTCCATAGCAAACCGAGTACAAAAATTAAAAGACGAAATGAGTGCAAAAACTTTATAAAAAGGAGAATAACAATGAAGACATTAAAAGTAATTCCTCTTATAATATTGCTATCCGCCGCCGCTTACATCAACCTAACGGCACAAGAAGAACCGCCGAAGCCGCCGCGGGTAATATATGATGAGCCGATAATTTCGCATTTCGATCTTGAAATAACCAAAGAAAGAGAGGAGGCATATTTAAAGAATGTGGACGAAAAACTCAAAGCCGACTTACTCAAAATTAAAAAAGCAGACAAGGAAAAATATTTCAAACTCCTCATGGAAGCCGGAATGCACTACGGAGATCTCATGTATGCGTCGGAACGCGAAAAGGAAATGGTACAATCGTCACGCAAAATTTCCAATCTCGAAGTAGAGACTCAAATCATAGCATTCAAGTACAATAAAGCCGCGGCTTCCGATAAGCAAAAATTAAGAACCGAGTTAAAAAACAAACTTGACGATTTATTCGAGTTGCGCGAGAAAGACAGAAAAACACAGATAATTCGGCTCGAAAACGAATTGGACGAACTGAAAGCTTCGCTCGAAGTACGAAGAAAAAATAAGGAGGCCGTTATAAACAAAAGACTTCAAGAACTCCTCCATGAAGACAAATATTTGGATTGGGAGTAACTTCTATCTCACAAACACATACTTTAAATCCCCTTCCCTCTACTCCAGAAGGGGATTTTTATATTAATATTATTTCTGGTCTCTCTGCAACACTTCAAAATATTTCCTAATCAACTCCTCATAATCCTTTTTGTACCCCTCTTTCAATGCACGGATTAATTCGTCTCTAAGTTTATTTCTCCCCTCTTCGGTTAATAAATCCAAATCAAGCGGAGATTCTCTTGTTATATTCGCCCCGGTTTGCGATTCTCTTTCGTCTTCGAAATCTCTTTCGTTTATCGAACGCTGTGCATCAAGCAGGCGCGACAAAATTCTCTCTTGCTTCAAAATCAATTCGTTGTCAAGTTTCTTTGAATTCAAATTCGTTACGACCTCCTGCATTTCCTCGAGTATCTTTTCAAGGTTACCGGCAAGCTTTTTAGATTGTCCCGCTTCTTTACTTTCCCTGTTCAATTGCTCAAGCGACTTTCTTATTAATGCCTGTTCATTGGCAAGCCGCTGTAACTGCGCTGTCTGTTCCGACGTTAAGATCCCCTGGTTAAGCATTTTCGTGAGTTGATTCAAATTCATCTGCTGGTTCGCCAGCTGCTGGAGCTGCTGCATCAACGACATCATTCCGCCCCCTTGTCCGCCGCTCATCATCATTTCCATCGCACCCTTCATCAGTAAAGCGGCTTCGTTTAGATAACGCATAGCCTGCCTCTGAAATTGAGGTGCAACCGATCCTCCCCGGTTTTGCATAATGTTTATTGCCTGGTTCATCTGCAGACGGGCATTACCTATTGCTTTTCCCATCTCGGGTGTGATGGCAAATGTTTTTTGAGAAAGATTAACCATCTGTTCGGTCACTTTATCCAGGTTATTTAGAATTCCGTTCTGTTGTCTTACCTTTTCCTCATACTCATTTGAAAATTGAAACATCACAGCTGTCTCATTCATTAGTTTCTCTTCTTCTTTTGACAGCGTGATCAGGTTATCGGTTATCTTGAACATATCGTAAAAGACCTGCATCTGGTTTTGCTGTTGAATTGCGTTCTGAAGATTATTCATCATCTGCGACAGTGTTTCCATATTCTGAGAAAGCCGGAGCTGTTCCTGCATAGAGGATGATTTATTACACATTCTCAAACTTTGTTCTGCGCCTTGCGAAATTTGTTTACTAGCTTGACTCTTAAACTTCTCAATTAGTTTTTCCATTTCATCGGCAGGCATGTCTTCGATTTCGCTCATTTTATTATTTAAATCGTTCATCGTCTCTTCAAGCTTATCTATTCCTCCCGTAATATCGCTTTGTCTTTTAGTCAATTCCTCCGATTGACGATTGTCTTGCAGATCCGCTTTGCCGGTTTTTTCAAGAATTTCTTTCAGCTTTTGCTCCAAATCTGCAGTTCTTTTTATCAATTCATCAATTTTTTGTTCAATTTGAATTCTCTTTAACAAGTTGATAGTACGTTCGATACTCTTTTTGAAATATTCCTCATTGGCTTTAATATCATCAAATGATTGTTGTATTTGATTCCTTGATAATTGTTCGAGCATCTCCTGCATTCTTTTGAATGCTTTGCTCATCTCTTCGTTTCCCAGTTCATCCAACAGCTTCTGAAGTTCCATGTATTTTTCCAGCGTCTCTTCGGAAAGCAGACCGTTTTGCGACAAATCTTTTTGCAAATCGTTCAGTTTATCTTTTATCTCATCAAGACTGCTGTTCAATTCCTCGAATTTATCCAAAGCCTTTTCCAGCTTTTCCTTTTCCTCCCATGTAATGTCCTTAGCATCCTGTTTTAGTTCGTTGCTTATTTTTTCAAATTCCTCTTTGAGTTTCTTTGCTTCTTCAAGTGTTTGCTTCAAATCATTCTCGGATTCCGTATGTGCTTTATCCGCCTCGGTGAAAAGATCATCAATCGAAGGAACACGTACCGTCTGCATTGGTGATTTAGTTGATTTAGGTCCGCTCACATTATCGTTATCGTAAATCTCCAAGTAATATGTAACCACATCTCCCTCGGCTAAAACGAGAGAAGATAAATCCCAGACATAGTAAATATTATCTTCACTGACTTTTGTATTAATCGTGATCGGTTCTTGTTTATAATTTTTCCAGGGTTCTTCATATTTCGACGCCGACAATTTGTAATTCAGAATCAACTTAGTAAAACCGAAATCGTCGGCAATTTTTGTTAAAATGGAAACGCCATTGCTGTTGGTGAGTTTCACATCTTTTTCCGGCGAGACAATCTCAATTAAAGGATGTTTATCAATGTCTACATTAATCGAATAGATTATAGGATTGTCATTTTCATTTCCGCCATTATCGACAAGCGAGATGAAATAATCTATATCGCGCATCACTCTGAAATCCGCCGCTGCTGTTTGTGCATTCAGAGTAAAATTAACTTTTGTACTGTCACCGAATATTAATTCCGATCGCTTTAGTTCTTTTGTTGAGGTGATGTCAATTCTTATGCGGCTGCCTTCCAAGGCCGAGATATTGCCGTTATCCTTTTGTACCGTTTGGGGGAGACTCGTATATGAAGGGGGAGTTACCTTTACTACTAGACTGCTAACAGCCGGGCGATCAATTACATTTACTCTGTATAATTGGCTTTGTATTCCTTCGTCTTTCACGAAATATTCGAAGGAACTTCTCACATTTTTACGATGATACAAAAACAAACCGGCGGAATCAGCCGAAAGTTTTTTCTCTTCATATTCGGTTTGTTCGATCGACTTGGTCATTAACGATATTCTTGTAGGTGAGCTACCAATAGTATTTATTCGAATAGTAATGTCCTCTCCTTTGGTAAGGGCAACATTTCCCGGATTAACAACAAAAACAAACTTCGGCGGTGCAATGAACTCTTCACTGAAATTAAACAAACGTTCAGCAGATGACCGAAAACCGGGGATAATTATTACCACTAAAAATATGAAAACGAAAATTCCAAAGGTTTTGAATAACGAAGTTCGGCAAGAAGAAAAATCGATCACTTTCCTAAAATCAAGATTTTTCGTTCTCTTATAGATTCTTTCGAATGCCGCCTCAATTAAAGCAGATGAGTAATGCCCGTCTTTCCCCCGCACTAATTGCATCGCGTTCTTCAGTTCATCTTTTATTTCATTATAATAATTACCAACTCTCTCGGCAGTCGTAAAATAATCAGGTCGAGAATAATATTTTATAATCGAAGGTAAAACAAAAACTAAAAACGCCGCACAGCACAATACAATTATTGACACGAAAAACAATGTTCTTATTGCTGTGTTAAATTCACCGGCGTACTCGATTAAGACAAACATAAACCAAACCGAGACCGAAATTAAAATGAAAAAGCAGAAACCTTTCACTGCAGATAGAAAAATTTCTCTTCTGCCTACAGAGTGCAATTTGTTCTGTATTTCCTGAAGGTGGTTCATTTCTTTCGTTATATCAAAAAATATTTTTTAATTACTTAATACCCACACAATAATGTTGGTTCCGAATTTTAATGCTTCTTCCCTTTTCTCGGGGGGATCATTATGAACCTCTGGATCGGTCCAGCCGTCGCTAGGGTTACTTTCGTAAGTGTAGTACACAGCAAGTCTGCCGTTTATAAATATTGCAAATCCTTGAGGCGGTTTGATATCGTGCTCATGTGTTTTCGGCGGTCCGTAATTAAAATCGTACAAAACATGATAGAGACCAAAACCGAATGGAAGTTCAACCAAATCCCGGTCGGGGAATACCTTTTTCATTTCACGCCGGAATGACCGATCGAGCCCGTAATCATCATCAACATAAAGAAAACCGCCGTTTTCAAGATATGTTTTTAATCGCCTGGCCTCATCATCAGAAAACACAACATTACCGTGTCCGGTCATAAAAAGAAACGGGTAATAGAAAATATCGTCGGTGGAAACGTCTACAAACACGTATTCTGGTTTTGTCTGTATGTTTGTATTATCACCGACATACCTAAGCAGATTAACTTCTGCGGAGGGATCGTTGTACCAATCGCCGCCTCCATTATATTTAAGCCGCGCAATCTGAAATCCTCCCGCATCCTGAGCAAGAAGATTGCCTCCAATAGTTAAAAAAACAATTATCAAAAGTTCCGCAGAGAAACACCGGGCAAACACAGAGCCGCACGGAGATAAAAAACCGCTTTCAATCCTTCGCATACAAAACAAAAATATCGTCTCCCATGATTTTGATGAATAAAAATAATGATTTCGTAATGACTTTATACAACTAATTAATAAGTATGATTCTTCCGATTACCAATTATATTTCCATTTTTTGAGTTTTGTATCAGACAATTTATTGGTTAATTTATAGAAGTTATTTTAACTAATCTGTTTACGGAGCAAAAGATGAAATCTTTAGAATTATTATTCATAATTATGTTTGTTGCACCGCTATTAGTGGCTGCCAACAACATCAACTTCGATGACTACTTTATCGACAAAACCATGCGCATCGATTACTTCCACATAGGCGACGCACAAACAGAAATTGTAACGATCGACCGGATTTATCAATACGGCATCTGGGCAGGAAGCTTAAACAACCTTATCGATAACTTCAACAACGGCGCTTACTATATTAAAATTTACGACGCCGCTGCCAACGTATTGATTTACTCCAAAGGTTTCGACAGTTACTTCAAAGAATATCAAACCAGCGAAGACGCCGCACAGGGAATAAAGAGAACCTACCACGAAAGCGCTGTTATCCCATGCCCCAAGGCTAAAATAATTTTTTCGTTGGAGAAGCGTGACCGTACAAATAATCTAAATGAAGTATTCAGGACGGAAATCGATCCCGGCGATGTGATGATAATCCGTGAAGAAGCAAATGACAATCATATCAAAATAATGAAAAGTCATTACAGCGGTAATCCGCATGTGAAGGTTGACGTCGTAATTCTCAGCGAGGGGTACACTACAGAAGAGGAAGGTAAATTCAAAACCGATCTGGAACGATTTACAAAAGTATTTTTCAAACTTGAACCATACAACAAACTACAGGATAAATTTAATATCTACGGAATCTTCAAACCATCCGAAGAAAGCGGTGTGGACGAACCGCGCGCCGGAATATTCAAGAACACGGTTTTGAACGCAACTTTCAATTCGTTAGGTTCGGAACGTTACCTTTTGACTGAGGATAACAAAGCAATGCGTAATCTCGCTGCTCACGTTCCTTACGATGCAATTTATATTATGGTTAATCACAACCGTTACGGCGGAGGCGGAATCTACAATTCCTTTTGCACCTTTACTTCGGACAATCAATTTGCAGAATATTTATTTACACACGAGTTCGGTCATTCCTTCAGCGGATTAGCCGATGAGTATTACACATCCGAGACTGCTTATAACGAATTCTACCCACGCGGCATCGAACCGGTTGAACCCAATATCACCGCACTGCTCGATCCGCAAAACGTAAAATGGAAAGACTTACTTACCCCGGGAATTGAAGTGCCGACTCCGTGGGAGAAAAAAACTTACGATGAAAAAGATTATGCATGGCAAAAAGAAAGACGTGAAATGAATAATAGAATTGCAGAATTAAAAAGAGCATATATGGATGTTAAATATGCCGCAGAAGAGGAATGGGCCGAGGAAGGTGTCATTATAGGAAAAGTGATTTCGACTTCTTCGGATCAGGATAGCGGCACCATAACCGTGAAGATGCACACTGCGGAGAGAACATTTTCCGTGATTGGGGGAATAACAATACTCTGGAAAGGAATAGAGGATATTTCGATTACCGACATAAGCGAAGGTGAGGAAACAGAAGTGGGCTATTATACCGATGAAAATGGTAACACCATTGCAAGCTGGATAGACATATTGATCGACGAAGAACCACATTCGGAAATAGATCTAGTTACAGAAGCAGAAGAAGCATATAACAAAAAAGATAAAGAACAATCTGATTGGGTAACCAAATATTTGAATGAAAGCAAATACGCCGGTAAGGTCGGGGTGTTCGAAGGTGCCGGCTATTCTGCACAAGGATTATACAGACCGATGGCTAATTGCTTGATGTTCACGAAACAAGCTCCGTTATGTAAAGTATGCCAAGCTGCAATTGCTAGAGTAATAAAACATTACACCGAATAATTTATTTTCAGTACTTGAACAAATTAAAATCAAAGAGGGGTCATGAAGATTTTATATTTAAACAATCCGGCGGCGGGACATAAGAACGGTGTTAAATTTCTACCAAAAATAAAATCATACTTAACGGAATGCGGCATCGATTATGAAATTTTACAAACCGAATATGCGGGGCACGGAACCGAACTAATTATGAAAGCAGATTTCACAAAATATGATGCTCTCGCCGTATCCGGCGGCGACGGAACGGTTTACGAAGCACTGAATGGATATTTCGGCAATAAATCTAAAAAGAGAATTCCTCTTGCGGTTATTCCGATCGGAAGAGGAAATGCGCTGGCGCGCGATCTCGGTCTCTTCCCGCCAAGCTACAAAGATGCAATCGATGCACTCAAAAAAGGCAAAACGAAAAAAGTAGATGTTGGGAAATTTAAAACGGGAAATGAAACGCTCTACTTTCTAAACATTCTCGGTTTCGGCTTTGTAACCGACGTTGCTCAAACTGCATGCAAATTAAAAATCTTCGGACATCTATCTTATATATTAGGTGTATTTTATCGTACAATTGCACTTAAGCCGTATAACTTAAAAGTTACCTTGGATGGAAAAACATTCGAGCGCGAAAACGTTTTTGTAGAAATATCAAACACGCGCTACACCGGAAAAGATTTTCTGATGGCTCCCGCTGCAAAAATAGACGACGGGCTTTTAGACGTGACACTTGCGAACAAAATATCGCGTAGAAGACTTCTTAAAGCTCTTCCAAAAATTTTTACAGGTGATCATATCCACATGAAGGAAATCGAATCAATACAGGCAAAGCACATAAAGATTGAAACAGATATACCGAAATTACTCACACCCGACGGACAATTGCTGGGAAGCACTCCGATTGAAGTTGAATGTTTGCCAAAAGCTATTGAGATTTTTGTAAAATGATTTTTTACACATATTAAGGGGCGAAACTCCATCGCTCCTGTTTTT
>CAZKNM010000064.1:0-17832 GCA_964554135.1 uncultured Melioribacteraceae bacterium | reverse complement strand
AAGCATAAAATTTTTCCTCGTGTAAGTCCGAAGAAAAGCTGGGAAGGATCAATCGCAGGTTTCATCTTCGCTGTTTTAACCATGATAGCAGCAAGAGAAATTCTAATTGATTTCATTTCCATGAGAGATGCCGTTTTCATGGGCGGTTTGATCGGTATCTTCGGTCAGGCAGGTGATTTTGTGGAAAGTCTATTCAAAAGAGATGCAGGAGTTAAAGATTCTTCCAACCTTCTCCCCGGTCACGGCGGTATGTTCGATCGTTTCGACTCGCTTTTAATGACAGCTCCAATTACCTATTTGTACTTGCTGTTTTTCACATAATTTTTTTCAAGAGAATAAAAGCGACTACAATTCGGATTCTAGGTCGCTCTGAATTTTCCTACAAAACTTTTCAACCTCACGCATTACGTATTGACTATGAAACCAATTCGATTTTAAAAAAATTAAATCGGATTCATTTCTTACTTTCATTTTATGATCAGATTTTGCATACTGCCAATCCGGATTAAGAGAATCTTAACATATGAATCAACGTTCATGTATAATTTCCTGGATTGATACAATTGCAAGTATAATTGAAGTAAAAATTTATTGAATATCCCTTATTAAGTATTGAGGAAATGAAAACTTCGGGGG
The DNA here is from genome assembly GCA_964554135.1 of uncultured Melioribacteraceae bacterium. GTDB lineage: Bacteria > Bacteroidota > Ignavibacteria > Ignavibacteriales > Melioribacteraceae > CAZKNM01. The sequence continues at coordinate 17,196 of CAZKNM010000064.1, read as the reverse complement.
AAAAATGAACAAGAAAATTTTATCGGCTACTTTTGGAATTATTTTTCTACTCATATACAGTTGCGCTCCTTCCGAATTAACGATTAATTATCTCGTCGATCCGAAAATTTCCAACGAAAAAATATCTACAATCGCACTAATGCCATTAATTGATAATTATTTAACCGATGAAGAAAGAATGGATATCGACGAACGGTTTTTTGATCTATTAGAAAACAATTACCGTGTTTTAGATACAGAACAAAGCATTGAATTATTGAAGCAAAATGATTTGTTGGAAGATTGGAAAATATTTTGGAACAATTATTTAACCAACCAACATATCGATAAAAATTTATTACTCACTATAGGGAAGAGAATTAAAATAGATGCCATTGTACAAGGAAACGTTTTAGATATCTCAAAACAACTGCCGGTCCACCGCAAAATAATTGGAGAGACTTCCGCAAAATTAAAATACTCTATTTTTTCCACCACCAGTGGAAAGCTTTTATGGGAAGCGAACTCTTTCAGCAAGCAAATAAATGCTCACACCGATCAGGCTACGCCGATGGCTATGGAAGCTCTGGACATTGCGCTTGATGAAATAATGGATAATTTTCCGTACCGGTAAAATGTAGTTGAACATAAATGATAATAGTACTTTTTCTTATGCTTTCATCCGCCCAAATACCTTCTCAAAACCTTGACCTGCAAATAGATATGAATCCGGCAATCAGACTATTGATTTTTCATCATATCTTCATGCTTAGATTTTTCTTATTTTTTAAACAGAATTACTTCACTTTATTAAGATTAGATAGCAAATAAAAAGTAAGTTTATACTATAAAATAGCGGAGTATGAAAATGAACCCATTTAAAATATTATTACTGGTTTCTGTCACGTTTTCGATTGCATTTTCGGGGTGCGATTCGACGGAGCCCGTAGTGGGAGATGAAGCAACTATTCAGGCAATGTCTGAAGCTGATCAATTGGTAGGTACTCTCACCGCATCGGATGGTTACGTCGCATGCGAACAAATGCCGGAATTATCTTTAGGCAGTGCTGAGCTTAATATTCAGCTATTAGAAAATTTCACCAAATTCTTTAAAAAATCTTTATTAAACAGAACAGCTAATTCTGTAAATGATACGAATCCGATGTTAATCTTCATGTATCTCTATTTACCGAGAGGTACTTATACCTTCAACGGTTCTCAATGGTCTCACGAATCCCAGCCGGATGACGAAATAATAATTATCTTCCCTTACATGGATCCGGCAACACATCTATCACACACTGGTATGTTAAGATATCATAATATGGAATGGACTGGAACATCAATCGCAGTGAGTGCGGATATAATTGTAGATGATGAACAAGCCGTTGAGACTACCCTACAGGTGACCGGGACAGGATTAACCGATTTCCAACAGACACCTGAAATCACTTCGATAAGTATTTCTGGATTTGTAGTTGACAATTACGGGATATTATACAATTTCAGCATGATAATAACCCAAACACAAATTACAATAATTGTCGGCATTGAAGGAGAAACTTTTTTGAACCTAACAATGACAGGTGATCCTCTCTCTGATCCGGAAGGCGGATTTGAAACTATATCGATTTCCTACGGTGGATTGACAATTTATATTAGTGATACTCAAACCGAATCCGGAGAAGTAGGATATATAATGCTCCAAAATGTTCAGGAGGCAACTATTGTGATTAAGAATGGTGAGCTATGGGTAAGGTGGAATGACGGAACGGAATGTAGGCTTGCCGAATATATACCGAATACTTCTAATAGTGCTGGTGGTGATGGTGAGGTATGGTGAGATCATATAGATTCTTTTCTTCATGAGCTGCTCTTTATTAAATTAAGAGCAGCTTTACTTTTCTCAAACCGTAAATCTTTTTCCTAAGTCCTGCGATAATTAATTGACACTTAACAAGAAACATAATCTCGAAGAGAAAAAAAACATCCTTTTATTGATGATCTAATTTTAGCATCTTAACGTGCATAATTGATCGAGAGATATTATGATAAGACTTGTGCGATTCACCTTTATTCTTTTACCGATTCTCCTTCAAAATATTCCGGCTCAAAACACAGATCTCTTAACAAAATTCTCTATGGGCAAATATGTTTCTATGGGAGGAGCAGGACTCGGAATAGTTGATGATATTTCAGCTGTTGATTTCAATCCTGCAGGTTTATCTCAGATAAAAAATTTGACATTTTCACTTTCTCAAAATTTTAAGTATTACTCTTATTACTCATTTATCGCCAATCAAGGTGCCGGTTCTATTACCAATGAGTGGAATAAACTGAAATACAACCTTGAGAATATTTTAATCGCTTACCCATTAAATGAAAATATTACTCTATCAGCAGGCTTCATCCAGAAAATAAATCCGTACCTAACCAACGTAAGAAGGTATATCACATGGAGTACAATGTTCTCTCAAGAAACAAGCGGGAGTGTTTACGCAATCGCATTGGGAAGCGGATTGAAAATTTCAAAAAATATTTCTCTAGGTCTCACTATTTACAATTACCTCGGAACAGTTGACAGTAAAGTCGTCGGTGATAACCACGGACGGGATTCGGATAAGTGGGCTTTAATGGAAAATGACTTCAGCGGTTTCGGCTTTAGGTTCGGCGGTCAAGCACGGCTCGATAACTTTTCAACAGGAATTATTTTTGAATACCCGACTTCATTGAACGTGAAAACGAATAAATCAATCTCGGACGATCAAACATATCAATATCTCCTGCCGGATTATGATGAAACAAAATTTAATTTACCTTTGACAATCGGGATCGGTTTTGCATATTTATTCGAACCGAACACTTCAATATCCCTAGATTTCGAAACGCGCCGTTATAAAAATTCCGATATCAAAATAAACTTGTACGAGTACGGAGGAAATCCCGAGTGGGATAATTTATACATGATCCGTTCCGGAATAGAATTTTACCCGATTAAAGATTTAGAATTGCCGTTACGCATTGGTTATGCATACATACCGCAACTTTATTTCTCAAATAACTCAACCGCTTATGGAGAGGTAATATCGTCATATGAAAACACTTCACGTGTTATTAAACATAATTTCACTGCCGGAACTTCATTGAGATACTTTAATTTTGACTTTCATTTCGGTATTGAATACGCAATATTAAAATGGCATAGAAATTTAAGTTCAAGTGTTATCGTGGAAGAAGATTATACAGAAAAAAACATCACGTTTTTTATGCAAACAATACTTGAATTAAACTAAGGAACACTGCCGTGATAAAGAAGCTTATAATAATTATTACCTCAATAGTAATAATAACGACAATCTGGCAATGCTGTAACAGTTTTAATTCTCCTATTGATGACAACGAATCCCCTGCTTATCTCGATAGCATAACTTTAGCAAGTTTACAGAAAGTAGATAACTACCCATTTTATACAATGAGATATTACAGCGATTATCATTTCGCAGAGTTCGCTAATAGAAGCAGTATAAATTGGAAAGAAATAGATAATTCTTTTGTATCTAAAGACAGCGCCTGGGCATGCACATGTTTTGCTGCTCTCGGCGATATTAATAATTTTCTGTTCGGAAGAAATTTTGACTGGCATGAATTAGTACCGCTGTTACTTTATACCGATCCCGAAATCAGCTATGCTTCAATTTCAATGGTTGATTTGGAATATTTCGGTTATGATAGAAATAATCTGCCGGATGAATGGGACAACAGGCAAGATTTACTCGGAACACCATGGATGCCGTTCGACGGTATGAACGAGAAAGGATTGACGGTAGGAGTAATGGCTGTTCCGAACGCCCGGCCACCTTATGATCCGAACAAAATTTCGGTTGACGAAATTGCTGCGGTCAGATTGCTCCTCGATTTTGCTGAAGATGTTGATGAAGCAATTAATTTGATGTCGCAATACAATATTGTAATGACTGATCCACCAATTCATTATCTCGTTGCAGATGCTTCGGGAAATGCTGTGGTGATTGAATTTGTAAATGGAGAGATGAAAACAATCAGAAACACAGAACCATGGCTGGTATCTACGAATTTCATTATTAGTGGTTCGACTGCACCACATAATGTTTCATGCTGGCGGTATGATAGGGCATATAACGATCTAGCAAGTTCAAACGGAGCTCTATCAATCATCCAAGGAATGAACACCCTTCAGAAAGTATCACAATCAAATACGAGATGGTCTACACTTTATAATATTAAAAACAAAGACGTTCATATTGCACTTGGGACCGATTACTATCATGTATTAACATATAGCTTTTCACAATTCTCGATTTCTGTTCATTAAAGATTTATTTATTTTCTATATAAAGTTTTCTTCAATTCAATATGACAAAATCAAAAAACATTTTGCTGCCTTCATACGATATTCACCATTTTTCCCCCGAGGATGAAGATTATTTGCACTTCGGCATCGATAATATTGAAGAGACAATATACAGTACAAAACTCTCACTAGCTAAGACTCTGATAAAGAGAGAAATCAAACGATTTTTTTTAGTATGAGCTCTTTATTTCCAAATTTTTCTTGGGATAACTTTTTATTTCTCTTAATTTTCGGTTAACAAAAAATATTATCCGACAACATTTTACTGTATAACTATGGACTGCAAGAAAGAAAAAAATCTCGAACTTTGTAACTGTACATACGATCCATGTCCTCGCAAAGGTAAGTGCTGCGAATGCTTACAATACCATCTTAGAACACATCAACTACCCGGATGCTGTTTCCCGGATTCTGCAGAACGGACTTACGACCGTTCATTCAAACATTTTGCGAGATTAGTGACGGAAGGAAAAATATAATTTTTCAAGATCGTCTTAAAATATGTTAAATTGGGTGTATCCCGGAATTTGAGTATATTATACTAAAACACCACTATTATTTATGCGGAATGTTTTCATCAAAGTCAGATCGCTGATAAAAAATATATACGATATACTCCCCCGACAGGTTAGATTTGGATTGCGCAATGTATTTCCAAATCTCTTCACACTCCCCCTTTATAAACAACTTCCTCTTTCCATACCCACTTCTCTTCATATCGATCCGGCGAACGTATGCAATTTCAAATGTACATTTTGTCCGACTGGCGATACGGAGTTATTGAGTTCCATCAACCGGCCTCGTGGAATAATGCATTACGAATTATTCTGTAAAATCATTGATGATCTAAAACAAATGGTCGATTCGAGCGAGCAGAAGGTAACCGAACTCCACCTTTATAAAGACGGCGAACCGCTGCTTAATAAACAACTCGGTGAAATGATTGCATATGCGAAATCTCAAAACGTGGCCGAATCGGTTCAGACGACAACCAATGGAGCGCTTCTCACAAAAGAAAAGGCAATTGAAATTATTGAAAACGGTTTGGATGTTATGCGAATATCGGTCGAGCACGTTTCAAATGAGGGATACAAAAACTTGACTCAAAATTATGCCGATTATGACAAGATAAAAGAAAACGTCAAATTCTTATTCGAAGAAAAAATAAAGCGCAGCAGCAAATTGAAAATTAACTCGAAAATATTGAATGTCAATTTTACAAAAAGCGAGCTTGAGAAATTTATTTCGGATTTTAAAGACATTTCCGATGAAATAAGTATAAATCAATTAATGGGCTGGTCTAATTCCGGCGAGAGAGATTTTACTCTCGGTATTGATGTTAAACGAGGTATGGGAGGTAAGGCTAGACTTAGAGGCAAGAAAATATGTCCCGAACCTTTCCGTTCTTTAGCAATAAATTTTGATGGGCAAGTTTCCGTCTGCTGCGTCGATTGGAGCTATGGTACAATAGTCGGAGATTTAACCAAAGAATCACTAGTCGATATTTGGAACGGAGAAAAAATGCAGCGTTTCCGCACTCTCCATTTGAACGGCGAAAGAAAAAATATCAAAGCATGTTCCAACTGCCACTACCTGCTGGGTTTTCCCGATCATCTTTACCTCGATAATAAAGCGAAGTTTTTGAAAAAAATTTATAATAAAGTATCTATATGACTAAAAAAAATCGAAGCTAAATATAAAAGAAATCCATTATGATCAGAAAGGAAATTCTCAAAGAACTAATCGGTATGGAACATTTTTTCTTGAATACTATAGAATGCTTCACGGAGGAAGATTCAAAATTTGCTCCTACCGGTAACAACTTAACTGTTGCGGAACAGATTGCCCATGCAGCTCAAACAATAGAATGGTTTGCTAGCGCAGTTTTTATTACTGGCATTTTCGACATGGACTTTGAAAAATTTGATGCAGATGTAAAAAAAGTAAAAACTGTAAGCGAAGCCAAGGCATGGTTTAAAGATGCGATCGATAAGACAAAAAAGGCAGTCGCAAGTTTGAATGACGATGAATTAAATGCTCTGCTTCCGGATAATCCTATTTTAGGAATGGTACCGAAAAGAACTGTAATCGGTTCTATGGTTGATCACACGGCTCATCATAGGGGAGCTCTTGCGGTTTATGCAAGATTACAGGGTAAAACACCAAAAATGCCTTATGCACCTTAATCATTTTAGTTGAAATAAGAATTTGATAGACAGTGTAAAAATTTTTTTTTGTTATGCAACACTTAAGCACATCGATGTGTCTAATTCAATGAAAATTTTCAATTTTAGGTTCTGAATTAGGGACGGTTGGGAGATGGAAAATACTGCTTCTTTAGTCACAAAGCTCCTTCATTCTATTATCTTCATTTTAATTTCGACTTTTTACTGCAATACTTTAACTGCTCAACCCAACGGTGAGGGATTTGTAGTTGGAAAAACTTACAGAATACAATCAAAGATTTTAAATGAAGAAAGACGCATATATGTTTATTTGCCCGCCGGATACAACCAGAGCGAAGCCAAATATCCCGTTGCTTACTTAGTAGACGGATCCGCACATTTCCATTACACCACGGGAATGGTTAGAGCACTTGCTTCGGCAAATAAAATTCCGCAAATGATCGTAATCGGGATTTTAAATATGGACCGATACAGCGATTTTACACCTTACCCGATAAGTTACTTTCCTAACTCGGGAAATTCCGAAAAATTTACCCGCTTTATCAAAGAGGAGTTATTTCCTTTCGTTGAAAAATATTATCGTACGGAGTCGCATAGAGTATTAATAGGTTATTCTTTGGGAGGACTTTATTCAATATACACTTCAATTTATCACCCTGAACTATTCAATTCATATATAGCGGGAAGCCCTGCTTTATTACACATCGATTCTTTAATTACCGTTTCATTCAGTGAACGACTAAAGTTGTATCCTAGTGTTCCCAGATCATTATTTTTCACGATCGGAGGCAGAGAATCGGATGCCATTAAAGAGTGTACTTATAGATTTAGAGATATCTTAACCGCCAACGCACCCGGTACTTTGAAATGGACTTTCAATTTTATGGAGAAAGAGGATCATTCCACACAAATATTTTCATCATTCTATGACGGGCTTGCAAAAATCTATGCTGACTGGGAAATACCTATCGATATTGCAGATAAAGGATTCGAAGCAATAAAAGATTACTATAAAAATCTGTCGAAAGTGTATGGGTATGATATATCACTAAGTGCAAACCTGATAAACTCGGTCGTAAAAAATCTGATTAATCTCAAAAACTATGAATCGGCTATTAATATATTATCGGAAGCCGTTGTTTTATTTCCGAACTCTCCGAGTCTTCAAAATAACCTCGGTGTAGCTTATGAAAAAACTAATCAACTTGACCTCGCAAAAGATAGTTATGATAAAGCATCCTTACTAGCGGGTAAAAACAAAGATCCTTATTATGATATTTACATTGAAAACTTGAACAATATCCTCACCCTAATAAACAATAAGGGTATACGCAAAAATTATGAAGCCCAAATTTTGGAAGATTAAACATTGCATAATTACATGCCTGTCCCAAAAGAAAAACTACAATCACCTTTAAAAAGAATACAAATCTTGCTCATTTTTCATCCATGCGAAAATAAATCTTGCAATAGAGAAATATTATTCTTTTTATATGCATTAAATCTTTCGACATTTACATTAAACAAAAAATCGGATCGATAATGAATACAATATTTCGGTCAACTGTTCGGGGGATCGCAATTTATATTATATCCGTCTGTCTATCGAATATTGTATTAGCACAATCCGGCGGTGACGAAATTGCCATCGGGAAATCCTTCCAGCTGAAATCAAAAATATTCAATGAAGAAAGAACAATTCTTGTTTATCTTCCGGAAGATTACGAAAATTCCGAGAATAAGTATCCCGTTCTCTATCTGCTCGATGGTTACGATCATTTTCATTATGTAAGCGGGATGGTACTTTCGCTGTCGCGCAGCAGAAAAATTCCGCGCATGATAGTAGTAGGAATTCAAAATCCTCACCGCAACAGAGACTTTACACCAAGACCGATTAAAGATTTACCCGGTTCGGGGAGTGCCGAAAAATTTCTTCAATTCGCCGAGGAAGAGCTTTTTACTTTCATAGATAAAAATTATAGAACCGAACCTTGCAGAATATTAATGGGACATTCATTATGCGGGATGTTCGCACTATATACATTGTTCACCGATCCGGAACTGTTTAACGGATTAATTGCCGTAAGCCCTGCCGTGTGGCTTGACGATAAATACGTATTGGAATACGCAAAACAAAAGCTCGATGACGGCATAGAATTAAACAACTTTCTCTATTTTACTATCGGAGGGAATGAATCCAAAGATAGCATCAAAGCTGCTGAGGAATTCAAAAATCTATTAACACAATATTCTCCTGAAGGTCTGGATTGGGAATTTCAGTTAATCAAAGATGAAGGACACTTTACGGTTGTTCCTCCCTCAATCTTTAAGGGATTAAAATATATTTTTTCCAGACTTAACACACCCGACGAAATTCAAAATGGAGAACTGGACGAAATAATAGAATATTTTGAACAGCTCACAAAAAAATTCAGATACGAAATCAAACCACCGGAAGAGCTACTTAACAGAACCGGTTATAGATACTTAAATGCAGGGAATATTTACGACGCAATAGATACTTTTAATAAAAGTATCGAATTGTATCCAAATTCCGCCAATGCATATAATAGCCTGGGAGAAGCTTACGAAACAAATAATCAACTGGAGCTGGCAAAGGAATTCTACGAAAAAGCATACCAGATCGGCGGGAAAAACCGGGATCCTAACCTCTATTATTACATGCAGGATTATGAAAATATCCTTAAGAAATTAAAAAAATAACAAAAGCCAATCCTGCTGAAAGACTAACCTGAATTTTGAGTGTGAAAACTTTATATTCACACGTACAAATTTTTATGTCTGCGAAATGAATTCACTAAAATATTACAGTCAAACAAACCGCACCAGGCTAATCGTTTACAAATTTATATAGAGGCTTTATCATGAAAAGGTATTTAGTTTTAAGTATGGTCGTACCTGCAATAGTTTTTTTCTTAAGTACTACAAATAACTTCGCACAAGATTTTGGAAATCATTTTAAAGAACAAATCGAATCATTGAAAAAGGATAATGAAGATCTCCAGCACCGGCTGGACGTATTGGAAAAATCGATCGATGACATTACATGGTTTCAGCGTGTTGGTGACGTTGCCATCGTCGACAAAGTTTACATGACCGGTCCTCCCCTTGCTCATGAAAAGAATCCGACTGCTCAAGGAGCCGGCAATCCGGTTAAATTTTGGTCTTACGTTTTCATTCCCAAAGGAATCGATTATAACAAAAAATACCCGCTGATTGTATTCCCGCACGGGGGTGTTCACAGCAATTTTTCAACTTATTACACACATATCGTCCGTGAGTTGATGGCACAGCAATACATTGTTGTTGCCGCTGAATACAGGGGCAGCACCGGATACGGGAAATCGATGTACCAAAAAATCGATTACGGCGGACTTGAAATAGAGGATGTTGATGTCAGCCGTCAATTCATGATAGATAATTATGATTTCGTTGATGAAGACAGGGTCGGCATAATCGGCTGGAGCCACGGCGGATTGATTACTCTTATGAATTTATTCGATCACCCGGATAATTATAAAGTGGGATTTGCCGGTGTACCGGTAAGCGATTTGGTAGCACGTATGGGTTACAAAGACGATGAATATCGCGACCTTTACTCGGCTGACTATCACATCGGTAAAACCGCGGATGAAAACGTGAACGAATACCGTAGGCGTTCACCTGCTTGGAATGCGGAAAAACTTCAGACTCCCCTCCTCATACATACCAACACGATTGACGAAGACGTAAACGTACTTGAGGTAGAACATCTTATCAAATCATTGAAAGCGGCGGATAAAAAATTCGAGTACGAAATTTTCAAAGATATTCCCGGCGGACATTCATTCGATAGGATGGATACGAAGATTGCTCGTGAAATAAGAGTAAAGATTTACAAGTTCTTGGATAAATATTTAAATCCGCCCAAGAAAATTTCTTCGGTTAAAGATTTGGAGAAAGCGGCGTATAGGTAAGGAATGGATGGACATATGGTTAGATGGTTTGGGAAAAATTTGGCTGAATGGTTACATGGTTTTACGGATAAAAGGTTTAATGGTTGAAGAGATCTTGAGAAAGTATTTATAGATTATCTCACAAAAAAAAGTGTGGAGGGGGAAAATGAAAACATTACAAAATATTTTTTGGAATGAAGAGGAAAAACGAATCCGAGCCGGTTGGCGTTTAATCATTCAGCTGGTTTTTTTCCTCGTCTTCTTATCGGTTTTTGCAATTCTCGATTCATTAATTGAAGATTACCTGCCGCCTTCTCCTTTTATTGCAAAAGAATCGATCTTGCTTCCACTTGAAATGTTCATTGGTACCTTTTTAAGTGTTTGGCTGATAAGTAAGTTTATCGATAAAAGAAAATTTTTCAATTATGGTCTTAAAATCGACAGTAAATGGTGGTACAGCTTAGCCGCGGGATTTATTATCGGTGCCATTCTTCAATCTTTGATTTTTATTAACAATTTATCTTTCGGCTGGATACAAGTAACGGAGAAATATCAATCGGGGATAAACGGACTTGCCTTCATTCCGGCTATATTGATTTTTCTTCTTACATTTATTTTAGTTGCACTGAGTGAAGAATTGCAATCGCGCGGATTTCAATTCAAGAATCTGTCTGAAGGATTTAACTCTACAAATCGTGGTCCGAAGTTCGGAATTGGAATGGCAATTATTATAACTTCTCTTATATTCGGATTATCACACTTAACAAATCCCAACGCAAATGTTATAAGCACTACAGGATTATTAATCGCTGGTTTAATGTATGCTTCTGCCTACATTTTAACCGGTCAGTTGGCTATACCAATCGGTTTACATTTTGCATGGAATTTCTTTGAAGGATGTGTTTACGGTTTCCCGGTAAGCGGAATAAACATGGGTACATCTATAATAATGACACAATACAGCGGTCCCGAATTATTTACAGGTGGAGCATTCGGACCAGAAGCCGGTCTGACCGGAATTGCCGCAAGATTTATCGGTATTCTTCTTATCTGCCTATGGGTGAAAGTAAGTACCGGTAGAATTTCTATAGTTGATAAAATTGCATCATATAACAAATAACTTTGCGTTCTCTATCAAATATTAATATACAGAGTTAGTTATGGATAAAAATATATTCCCTCATTTCTTGAACAGCCTGAAAAATCCTTTCATGTTCGTCGATACAGAACACATAATTCGTTATATGAATAAAGCAGCTATCTCACATTACGAACAGGGTGAAAAACTGCTGGGGACTAATGTGCTTGACTGCCACAACGAGAACTCTCAGAAAGATATTCTTGAAATCTTCGAGAAGATGAAAAACGGTCTTGACGAAGAAATGATAACCGATAACGAAAAACATAGAATCTACATGCGCGCTGTCCGCGATGAGAAAGGTGAATTAATCGGGTATTACGAAAGATACGAACCGCCGAAAGGGAAATAATTTAATGGCATATAATTATTCCATAATAATTATTACTACTTTTTTAGTAACATCTGCAATATTCAACCTGATTTTGTATTTCGGGTTTAATAAAAATTCGGCATACCTCCATTTTGCAATATTTTCTTTTTTAAATGGGATAAAAACCATTTGCGATTATACCTGGATACTAAACAACATAGGCAACGAATATATTTTGTTTTTTAATCTTGCCCACGCGCTCTCATATATTATCAGCAGTCCGTTTCTTGTAGCATTTATGCTTAAGAAATTTTTAATTCCGAATCGGAAAATTATTTTTCTCTATTTCACGATAATATTTCTACCGCTATCGATTTTCTCCGGAAGAGTTTCTTTAATATTTTTAATAGCCGCTGCATTCTTGATAAGTCTCTACGCCCTAAGAAAAGGTGAAGAAGGAAGTCTTCTCAGTCTAATTGGATTAACCGGTTTTAGTATTTGGAGTTTCTTAGGATATATCGACATACTCAATCCGGGTTATTTTATCGGAATCTTGTTTTTCGTCTTTTGTATGAATCTATCTTTAGCAAAACAAATTGCCTTGCGGACAAGGCAACACCGCGAAGCCGTTTTAAGATCATCTATCCTGGAGACGCAGATGCTTAAGAAAAACATTCAGCCTCATTTCATCTTAAATTCACTCACTTCACTGCAGGAATTAGTCGAACAATCGCCGTGTAAAGCAATTGAATTTATTGATTCACTTGCCGAGGAGTTTCAGGTTATTTCAAAAATATCCGGGGAAAAACTGATCAGTATAACAGATGAACTGAAAATATGTGAAGCTCATCTCAAAATAATGGGTTACCGTAAAGAAGCTGAATTTAAACTCGAAACCCGCAACTTAACGGGTGATGAAAAGATTCCCCCGGCGATTTTTCATACGCTAATTGAAAACGGTATCACGCACGGTTACGGCAATAAACAGAAAGGTTTGTTCATTCTTACCAAAGAAGCAATAGAAAACGGAATTAGATATACACTTTTTAACGATAGTGAAATCACAAAGGAAGATAACCACAGCGAGAAAGGAACAGGGTTTAAGTATGTAGAGTCGCGGTTGGAAGAAGCTTTCCCCGGAAATTGGAATTTAGTTTACTCCCCTGTTGAAAACGGTTGGAACGTTTTAATTGAAATTTATGACGGTAAATCAAAATGAGAATATTAATTGTTGAAGACGAAGCTCTGGTCACCCAAAGAATAAAACGATTTACCGAACAGATCCTCGGCAAAAAGATATCATCGATTATTATAAAAGCGACTCTCGAAAGTGCACTGCTTTATTTATCGGAACACTCAATAGATATTTTGTTACTGGATCTAAATCTCAGCGGTAAAGATGGTTTCGTGATATTGCAGCAGGTTGCTGCCGAATCTTTCCATACAATAGTAATTTCCGCAAATGTCGATAAAGCGCTGGAAGCATTTGAATACGGTGTTCTCGATTTTATAGGTAAACCATTTACCATCCAACGATTGCAAAAAGCGTTGACGCGATATGACTCTGTTGAGAAAAATGCGTCTTATCCTACAAAATATCTCTCGATCAAAAAAGGAGATAAGTTACTATTAATAGATATCGAAAACATTTGCTACGTAAAAGGTGCGGGTGTTTATTCGGAAATCTGTACATCTGAAAATGAAACACACCTTCACAACAAATCATTGAATGACCTCGATATTATTCTCCCCTCTTATTTTGTTAGAGCACATAAATCATTTCTAATAAATATTCGATGCGCTCAACATTTCCGCAGTCATGGTTCAGGCAAATACGACGTCGTAATGAACAATTCCGACGTCCTCCCCGTTAGCAGAACCAGGTACAAAAAGATTAAAGACCTGGCGAAATAATCCGTTTGAAACCGTTCACAAAGCTATAGTGCAGTTGGCAAATCTACCGGCAGTTTTACTATAACCTGCAATTATTTTGCCCGTCATAACAACAAACCAATTGGGGGCTATCATGTTGAATCATATTATACTTTTCTCACTGATAGGACTTTTCTGTTTTTCAATCGTCCACGCTCAAGATTCATTCGAAGATTTGAAAGCAGTTAAAGCGACGATTCAATTCTATTTCGACGGGGCAACAAACGCCGACATTGCAAAACTCGAAAAAGCATTTCACAAAGTCTGCGTCTTAAGATGGATCACCGATGGGAAATTAACCGAACTACCACGTGACGAATGGTTTAAAAAAATCAAAGCCGGCGGTCCATCACCAAGAAAAAACGAAATTGAATCTGTCAACATAACCGGTAATGCCGCATCGGTTAAGATAATGTGTGATCTCCCCAATGTTCAGTATGTCGATTACATCTCGCTTCTTAAAATCGAAGGGGAATGGAAAATCGTGGCAAAAATTTTTGAAGTAATCAAAAAATAATATCCGACTTCATCTTGCCTGTGGCAGGCAGGTCGGGTGCTTTAAGGAAAAATAAACATGAAAATCTTAGGTATCTCCGGCAGTCCGAACAAAAACGGAAATACGGCTTACGCCGTCAATTATGCTCTTGACATAATTAAGAAGGAAGGTCATGAAATAAAATATATTTCGCTCGCAGGCAAAACGATCAATCCTTGCATTGCATGCTGGAAATGCGAAGAGACACACGAATGCTGCCAGGACGACAACATGAAAGAAATAATCGATGCAATGCGCTGGTGCAACGGAATTATTATCGGTTCACCGGTTTATTTCGGTTTGGTTTCAGGTCAGCTAAAAATGATGATGGACCGCACCATCGTTTTAAGACCGTCATATAATTCTAAGATGGAAATGTGGGGAAAGGTCGGCAGGGGGATTGCCTGCGCGGCGTCTCGAAGCGGCGGGCAGGAAATAACATTGCAAAACATCCACACGTTTTTAATGCAGCACGGGATAAAGGTGATAAATGACGGTCCTGCATACAGTCATTCAGGCGGGACAATCATGAAAGAAGCAAAAGATGACACATGGGGACTTGAAACTGTTCATAATCTTGCAATGAATTTGGTCAAGATATGTAGTGATAAAACAAACCACCAACAGAGGAGAATGGTCAAATGAAAAAAGGTGTTGTTGCATTACTAATATTTTTCTCTAGCATTCTATCATTTTACGGATGCTCGACTTGCGTCAAAATAATAAAATCAAATCCATTTATTGGAACTTGGAAACTCATTACCATAGAGTACCAATCAGATGATGGGACTATTGGATTCCCATTCGGTAAAAATCTTACCGGGTATATTTCATATAACGAAGACGGTTACATGTTCGGCTTGTTGCAGGATAACAATAGACGTGAATTTCCATTTAGCGCTCCAACCGATAATGTATTAGAAGAGCAAGTGTCGCTGCGTAAAGAATTTTTAAGTTATTGCGGGCGATACGAGATTCAGGATAAAAAAATCGTTCACTATATAGAAGTAAGCCTTTATACCGATTGGTTCGGCGCTTCGGAGCGTATTTATGAATTTGATGGTGACAGGTTGATACTTAGTACAAATCCTTTCCTACTGGACGGGAAACAAACAAGAACCGTGGCTGTTTGGGAAAAGATGAAATAGTAAGGAAATATTTTTTTATTGAAGCAGTAAGGTTCATACATAGTGATAACAAACTAATTTGAAATCTCAAAAAGGAGGAAGTATGAAAAGATCTATAATAATACTTTTTGTATTAGCCCTTTCAAACTTGGTACTTGCACAAAATACGGAAGCCGAAAAAGAAGCCATCAAAAAAGTCATTGTTGATTCATACATTGATGGGTTGTTCAATAACGGCGATGCCGTAGCTCTAAAAAAAGGCGTTCACTACGATTGCGATATTCTCGTATTTGAAAACGGCAATATGCGGAGAGTTCCTGCCTATGCCTATGTTGAAAGACTTGAGAAAAAACCCGGTCCTGTATATCCTGGCACATCATGCGAGTTCACCGATATTCATGTTACCGGTTTTGCAGCTATGACTATTGTCGAAATCTATCGAGATAACGGGTGGCATAATTACACAGATTATTTAAGTCTTTATAAATTTGATGACGGATGGAAAGTAGTATCAAGAGTTTCTTATCTGTATCCGAAAAACTAATATTCGAAAAGTACCATTAACTATTTAAAGGAGCATAATATGAAAAGTATTATCACACTATTAGCATTCTTTGTTTTCCTTTCGGTAAAAATACAAGCACAAGAAAATCACGAGACGGAGAAAGCTGAAATCAAAAAAGTCATTGTTAATTCATACGTTGACGGTGTTTTTAACAAAGGTGATGCTGCCGCAATTAAAAAGAGCTGGTACTATGATTGTGATATTGTAGTATTCCAGAAGGGCGTGTGGGGAAGTATATTTAAACTACCGGCATATTTTTTCGTAGAACGTTTTGAAAATAAGCCCGGACCTCTCAGAGCCGGTACAACGTATGAATTTACTTATGTACATGTTGCCGGATACGCAGGCATAGCAGTCATCGAAATATTTCAGGAAGGTAAACACATCTACACCGACTTCTTGAATTTGTACAAATTTGATGAAGGATGGAAGATTGTAACGAAAACATATTACACCTATCCCAAAGATTGAACAGATAGCAAAAGAATTACAAGTTAACCTTCGAGGTTCCCACAACCTCGAAGGTTTTCTGATGAAAAACATAGAATCTACATGCGGGCTATACACAATGATAAAGATGAGTTAATCGGATATTATGAAAGGTATGAACCGCTGCGAAACAAATGATGATAAGAAACCCAACCTTTCGAACCTTGCAAAAAAGCTGGATTTTTCCTAAACATTCCTTTAATTTTTCACTTAACCGATATTGATATTCTAACTGTCAATTTCTATCTTTACTCAGTGTATTGAGTAAATTTACTCAACGAAATGAGTAAAGGAGATTTATATGTTTAAGCGGTTACAGTTTGATAAACTCCGTTCACGTTTAGAAGAGCGAAGAAAATTCATACAAACGCTTACCGGTCCGCGGCAATGCGGAAAAACGACTCTCGCTCACCAAGTTTCGAAAGCAATAAAATTCCCGGTTCATTTTATCTCCGCGGATTCAGCAATCCCGCATGAGTCAACATGGATCGAACAACAATGGGAAACAGCAAGAGCCATTGCAAAAAAAAATAAACAATCCGGTGCATTGATAATTCTAGATGAAATTCAGAAAGTTACCGGATGG
>CAZKNM010000063.1:0-18108 GCA_964554135.1 uncultured Melioribacteraceae bacterium | reverse complement strand
CGTACCATTCCTCAGCTTGATCCCAAATTTCCAGCCAACGATAAGATTTACCTATCTCCAAATAATCGAACGGATTGTTCGGATTGATTGCGATATCTCTTTTATGTCCTTCGATCTTTCGATAAAGCAGTGCATGCCATACTTCCAACACACGGTTTAAATCTTCTTTGAATTTTTGATTTTCAGGTTCCAGTCTGGAAGCTCTCCGATAATCTAACACCGATTCCTGGTATTGAGATCTTTTTTCAAAACACATTGCGCGAAGGTGATACCCTTCTGCAATACGCGGGTTTGCTGAAATGTATTTGTTAAGAAGATCGATTGCTTCACCGTACCTGCCTGAATCCATATGATCAATAGCCGCTTTCTTTAAACCTTCCTCAGAGAGATCATCTTGAGCAATGAAAAAAGGCGAGAAAAAAAGTGAAAATAAAAGTACAGTGGAATAAAAAAATCTCTTCATCATAATCCGAATATTATAAGACTGTTAATGAAAAAATATTATTCAAACTTATCAAATAAAATATACGATTTTTACCGAATAGTTTTCTTAATCGGAAATAAAAAAGGGAGATAAAATCTCCCCGTTAACAATTAAATGTTGATATCAAAACTAAAATTGGAAATAGATAAACGGCTGCATGTCGGCAGATTGAAATTGATAAACAAGCCATATAACCGCAGCAAGTAAAAACGCTTTTAGAATCAGCGGCATGTTTGAGATAGCCTTCTTCAACCATTCTTCTACTTTTATTGGTGTGAAATGGAAAATATATCCGACAATTAATAAACCGGAAATTAACGGCATTTTCTCGAGAAATTGTTCGAGTATTCCGCCGTGGAAGAAAGTGAATATTTGGCTGAGTACTTCTTTAATAGTTTCGAAGTTAGGGATTCGGAAAATTAAAAACGAGAATGCTATTAGATGAAACGTTATGAATCCTTGGGCAAATTTCAAAATCTTAGTGTTGTATATTCCCAACTTTTTATAGATGAACGTTCTCGGTTTTTTAAGCAATAGACTTATCGACATATAAATACCGTGAAGAGTACCCCAAATAATGAAATTCCAACCTGCGCCGTGCCAGAGTCCACACAGCAAAAATGTAATAAATAAACCGTTGACATTACTGAATGTTCTAAGCCTTCTAAATTTCATTTGTAATGGTCTGAAGAGGTAATCGAGCAGCCAGCTCGAAAGTGAGATATGCCATCTCCGCCAAAAATCGGCAACGCTTGTAGCTTTAAAAGGTGCATTAAAATTGTCCATGAGTTTGAATCCCATCAGCAAAGCTATACCGATTGCCAAGTCGGAATAACCGGAAAAATCGCAGTAGATTTGAAGAGTGTAGCCGTATGTTGCAATTAGATTTTCAAAGCCTGTAAAGCGGAGTGGAAAATCGAAAATACGGTCGACGAAATTCAATCCTATATAATCTGCAATCATTACTTTCTTTATCAGACCGAGGATGATTAAAAATATTGCTTTACCCAAATCCTCTTTGGAAAGGAAAGGTTCTGCATTCACTTGAGGAAGGAATTTCGAAGCGCGGTCTATGGGACCCGCAAGTATATTCGGGAAAAAGAAAACGAACACACAAAAATCACGGAAGCTGCCGGTAGGTTTCATCGTTTCTAAGTAAACATCGAAAATATAATTCATCGATTTGAAAGTATAAAAAGAAATTCCTATCGGTAGAAAGATATTGAAAGGTTCTATCTGTGAGTTTTGAATCCCGTTAATGATCTCGATTATAAAATTAGTGTATTTGAAATAAGCGAGAATCCCGATATTAACAATAATAGATAGAATAAAAAGTAGTTTTCTAATCCAGGGTTCTTTATTAATCCCTATGAATTTACCGAAATAAAAATTTACGAAAGCGGAAATAACGAGTATTGAAGCAAGATAACCGGCAGATTTGTAATAAAAGTAAATCGAAAAGATAATTAAAATACCAAGCCTTGCATTTTTATGTTTTGATAGAATATTGTAGACAAGCAGGAACAGAAAGAAAATTATTAAGAATAATCCGCTGCTGAATACCATAGGGGTGCCGGGATTAAATTGAAGTATATCCGGTATTCTTTCAAGGTGAAGGTTGTCGATCATATCTTTATCTTAAATTTACTTTTGGAGTTTTGAATCAATTAATTTTTGTAAGTCACCTACATTCTTGAGCCGGAGAATTTCAACACTTTTAAATCTTACCTTAAAATACTTTTCAACAGCCAAGATTATGTTTACATGGTTCAAAGAATCCCACCCTGGTACTTCTGTCGCTTTTGTTTCATCGGTAAAATCAAACTCATCAATATTGAGTTCAGTAAGAATAACTTTTTGTAATTCCTGTGAAATCATCACCTGCTCCAAACTTGTGGATCTTCTTTTTTAAGAATTCTTTCTTTGTTAGCATTCCGGCTAGGTTTCCCAGCCGAACTTTTTATCAGCCATCGCGGAGGAACAAGATAAACTTTGTGAATATTCATATCTATTCCCATACCGGCCTTCATAATTTCTAAACGCAATTTATTCTTATCTGTTTCATTTTCAAACTTAGTTTCTGCAATGATACTGATTTGTTCGGTACCCAGTTCTAAATCTTCTTCGCCGAAAGCAACGACCCTGCCGGGAATAACATTTTCAACTTTGCCTACGGCATCTTCAATGTCTTCAGGATAAATATTTTTCCCAGCGACAATTATAATATCCTTTTTTCTACCGATGGCAAAACATTCGTTTTCGGAGATAAATCCGTAATCGCCTGAATAGTACCAGCCGTCTTCAACAACTTCAGCGGTTTTTTCCGGATAATTTCTATATCCATCGAACATAGAAACAGATTTTACGGCAAACTCACCGACAAATCCTGGGGGCAAATCTTTTCTATTTTCATCAACTATTCTTATATCACAGCCGTCAATCAATTTTCCGGATGATACACATACCCTTATAACTGAAGACTTATCGGCGGCTCGCACTATTCCTTTGGATAGTGCCGTACGGTCTGCATCGAAAGTTTTGATTTTTTCACCTGGTGTTGTTTGAGTTACCGCAAAAGTTGTCTCGGCCATTCCGTAACAAGCTCCCGTTGCCTGTGGATTAAAATTATAATTTATGAATTTATTAGTGAATTTTACGATGCTGTCGTGACGTACCGGTTCACTGCAGTTTATCAACAGCCGGAGAGATTCCAAGGAGATTCCTTCCAATTCCTCATCGTCGATTTTATCTGCTAAAATATTAAAGGCAAAATTAGGTATCCAGGAAAGCGTACCTTTTTCTTTTGTGATTGCCTCCAACATTAAGACCGGTGCCAAGACCCATTCGAACGGACTGATATGAACACCTGTTATTCCGTAAGCAAGAGGGAGGTGAAAGGAGGCGATCAATCCCATATCATGATACAGCGGTAACCAGCTGATGACTTTATCAGTGCTGGCCAGTTCTAATGCCGTTGCACAATTTTTTACATGCTGCAAAATTGCTTTATGTGAGAGCACAACCGGTTTTTGCAAACCTGTTGTTCCTGAAGAATGTTGAAGCAGAGCCGGATCCGTCTCTTTGATAAGAAGGTTATCTTGTTCAATATGGTCATCGGAATTTTTGTTATAATTTTTTTCCAAATCCCACTCAAGGGGGAAGACAATAGATTTTATAGTGCTATTCTTTTTTTCAATTAAGGGTCTTATGATTGGATCTAGATCGTGTTCGGTAAATATCCAATCCAAACCCGATCGCTGTGACATTCCTTCTACACCCTGCCGAAATTTGTCGGGATGAATACGGGGATTGGGATAAGCTAAGACCGCAGGTAGAGCCCCGATGCGTAATATTCCCATATAAAGAGGATAAAATAAATGGTGGTGCCGGATGATTAATGCACAAACCTCTCCCGGTTTAATTCCCGATTCTCTAACGATTACCGAAAATTTTTTGGCGGTCTCAATCAGATTTTTATAAGTCCATCGATAGGGTTCTTCACCACCTATCCAATGAACAATGGCGTCGTTATCCGGAAAGTTTGAAGCGTTAAACTGCCACCTTTCCCAAAGAGTTTTTGAATTTACTTTATCGAACTTGTTCACCAGGCGAATAACTATTTATTATTGTAATATGCATCAAGCAGAGCTTGAGCGATCATTTCACCAACTTTCTTTGCACCTTCATTATTAAAATGAGTGTGGTCGGCCGAAGCCAACGGGGGATTAGATTTTACCCAGTTTGCCATGGAATTTTTACCCCCCATTGCTTCAAATAAATTCCAGAATGCTATATCGGTCGCTTTGGAAATTTTGATTTGTGTACTCAATAATCCGGTTGTCCTTGAATCTGTTTTAAACCCTGTATCTTGCACGCTTATCATCAAAAAGCTTGTATTAGGAAATGCTTTTTTTAAATGTTCAATTGCTTGCGCCATTTCCTTTTCGTACCGTATAAAGTTTGTTCCAACAGCGTTTTTACCGAACTGAAGAATAATTAATTTATAATTTAATAACCGATTGAAGTCTTGTAGCTTATCAAATGGAATTTTCTGCAGATCTTCGCCAGTATCTCCTCTAAAGGGAATGTTGTCTACGTATATGCCATTCCCGTTTTCAAGACTAACACCGTAAAAATATGCTTGATCCGAAGTTGAGAAAGTAATTTTAAGTGAGCTGGCACTTCCATTTGCATCTAATAAAAGTTCTTTTACACTCGATCCCGGAATCAATTGAGCAGAATTGCTTATGCCGCTGTTGAATGAATAGTTTATCGAAGAGGTTTTTGCATCACTATAGAAAATGCGGGCGGCATTAAATCTTTTAATGGATGTAAAATAACCCCGTGTTTCATAAGAAATCCACGTGCTTTTCTTTGGAATAAATACTTCACCGCCTATACCCACGGGCAAATCTCTTCTGTTTCCCATGAATATAGAACCGGTTTCCCAATCGTCTTCGGGATAACGATGATCGATTGTTATGCGAAATGTCTTGTCTTGAGAAGTGATTGCAAGATAACCAACCCCCTGCCCTCCGAATTTTTTCTGCAATTTATCTCTTAATGCACATGTAACATAGTCTCCTTCAATTTGCGAATCTCCGTAATGAGCAATTCTTACTTTAGTATTGTTGATATTTTTAAGTGCATTGAAGAAATATTTTAACTGATCTGTGTTCCCTTCTATTTTTCGTGAAAAAGACAATTGCATTGAAGACGGATCATTCTTTATTTTATTAATCTCTGAAGAGATGAAAGAAGCGAATGCTTCGTTGATTTTATCTATCAACATGAAGGAAGCAGTATTAATATTTTGATAAGGATGTGTATTATCTATATTTAAAACCTCTCCTTCGGTTGAATCATCTTGTTCCTGGTAGTATTCTTGCTCGTAGTAATAATCTTCATCAGCAGGTGATTCTTTTAGGTCGGATAGTATATCTACGTCACGTAATTGTATTCCCAAAATATTTACGTCATTACCAATATGAATAAAAGAAATAAAGTAGATTATTATGATAGTAATTCCGATTAGCAATACCGGTTGATTTATTTTGTTTTCGTTATGCATTAAATTCTCCTGTATTTCACATCATGATTAAGATAAGTTGAAATCAAAGTCCGTATTTTTTTAATATTCTATCTACTTCTTCACACCAGATTTTGTATCCGGTTCCATTTAAATGTACACCGTCCCACGTCATTTCTTCCCTAAGGAAATTATTGTACGAAATTCTTTTATTTAAATCGATGAAATCAATCCCGTTCATTTTGGCATAATTTGATAGCAGCTGGTTTAACCTGCTTATTTCTTGATTTCTTCCGATATTATATTCAACAACATCCAAGTTTGGTCTATTTACTTCGAGCCACTCCTCTCCATAATTTTTACTGGTATACAAGGTTGATTGAATCACTACTTTAATATTCCGTGCCCGCAGTCCGTTAATAATTTCCAAATAGTTACTAAGAATTGTCTCAACGGGGATCCAACTATAAATATCATTCACTCCTCCCATGATAAAACAAATTTTTGGATTAAGTTTGTAAATATAGTCCATTCGGTTTAGAAATCCGGCAACAATATCGCTTGGTATCCCTCGATCTACAACATTTACTCGGTTTAAAAGTTCACTCCACACAGCTCCGTGAGTAATAGAATTGCCGAGCATAACAATGTCCGCCTGTTTAGTCTTGTAAACATCATAAAGTCCGATTTGAAGTTGGTAATTGGGATTATTTTTTGAAAATAATGAATCCGTGGCGATAACTTCAGTTAATGGTTTTGCTAAGTGAAGATTTATTGGTATTGCAATAGATATGATTGAGTATAGAAAAATATTTATTAGCTGCATTACCTACTTTCTGGGATGATTGTTTTTATCAGTACAAAATTATTAAAGAGACTCACCTAAAAATTTGATGTATTTCACAAAGAAAACGGGAAAATTTATTTTATCTAGATAATGGTATTTGCGTCTCAACTATTTTTATTGTCGTCTGCGGCTCCTTCGCTTCCGTCATCTATTGAGATTCCTCGTTGTTCATGTTCGGAAATTTTGAATTTAAGATTCTTTTCTAACGCTTCCAATTCTGCAATTTTTACTGAATATTCTTCTTTATGCAATTCGATTTTAGCGGTTTCTTCTCTTAAATTCCTCAGCTCGTTTTTAGCAGCGCTGATTCTGTCTTTTAAATCCGTAAGCTGCTTATTTTTTTCTTTTAGTTCTTCTGAGATAAGTTCGCTGTTCTTTTCGGCTTCGGAATAATTTTTATTAACATGCGAAAGAAGTTCCTTCAACTTTTTCTCAAGTTCTCCTTTTTTATTTCTAAGGGATTCTGTCTCAGTACGGATTTCATGTAATGAAATTTTTTCTTTGTTTTCATGGTCCTTTAACAGGGCGACATTTTCATACAATTCCTTTTGTTGCTCTTTTAGTGATGCAATTGCCTCTTCTGCAGAAGATCTTTCCTTTTGCATTACTTTAGTGAGGCCGCCGTATTCAGCAAGTTGAAATGATTTTTCAAGTAGAATCTTTTCTTTTTCGTTAAGAGATTTCTCTTTATTAAGAATTTCTTGTTTAACCGAGTTAAGCTTATTCTTTGCATCGTTCAGTTCACCTCCGAATTTTTGGAGTGTGTCTGATAGCGCATTTTCAACTTTTAAATGATTTTCTTCAATCTCAAGATTATGTCTTTGTATTTCGTTTATTTCACCTTTTATTTCCATCAACTTGTGTTGAATTTCTTCTTCTTCGTCTTTCTTTTTTAAAAGATCCTCGTCAATCTTATTTTTAATTATCTCCGCATTTTTAATTTCATCTTGGAGTTTGAATTTCTTTTCTTCAAGTGATTTGACTTCGTTGGAAAGTCTGTTAAGCTCCATTACTTCCTGCTGTTTGGAAAACAATTCTTGGGTTATTGTTTCCATTTTACCAATTAGTACATTGTATAACTTTTCCTTCTCGACTAGTTGTGTTATCATGTTGGCGATGTTTGAATCCAGATTAGATTTAACCTCATCGCTTAGGGAAATTCTTTCATCTATGTTTCGTATTGAAGCAACCTTTTTGGCTTCTTCAGTTTTTAAAACTTTTATTGCATCAGTTATATTGTCTTTCTCCACATTAAGTGATGTTATTTCTTTTTCAAGACGCTTGATCTCTTCCAGTTTAGGTTCAACCTTAAGAGAATCCAGATCGGCAATAATTTCTTCCTTTCTAGTAGTTAGTTTTTTTATCTCTTCCGCGATGTTTTCGAGTTCTTGCGTTCTTTCAATCTTTTCCAGATTTAGATTTTTGATTGTGTCTTCAAGATCCTTCTGGATGTCAGAAAGTTTTGAAAGTTCTTTTTTAGTTTCCTCGATTTTATTCTCGAGTTCCATATGACTTGTATGTTTTTGGAGTACCGTATGCAAGGTATTCTTCAACTCGTCATTTTCTTCGGTTAGTCTTTCAATTTGACTTTGGGATTTTGATGAAAAAAGTCCCATTTCGCTTTTCTCCTATTTAAAAATTATTTCCTTTAGAAGACGTTGTTACTTAATCTGAATGTTAATGTGTTCAATATAATAATTTACACGTGTTATGAATATATAAAAATATCGCTTAATATTACAATTGTACTGCTTGCATAAAATGAGAAGGGGTAACGAAAAATTCTCATATGAGAACGATTTTGGAAATTTAATTTTAATAGAATTTAAATTTCCTCCAAAAGCTTAATGAGATAATCTTTGTATAGTGAATCCGGAGTTTGTGAAAGAAGAGATTTATATTCTGTTAGATTAATAAAATTCTTTTTGTAAGCGATTTCCTCCAAGCAGGCAACTTTTAATCCCTGTCTTTCCTCTATTATACCGAAAAAATTTGAAGCTTTCAGTAACGCTTCAGGGGTTCCTGTATCGAGCCATGCAACACCACGACCGATTACTTCTACCTTAAGCTCGCCTCTCTTCAAGTATGCTTTATTAACATCGGTAATCTCCAACTCTCCACGCGTAGATGGTTTCAGGTTTTTAGAAATATCAATAACTTTATTGTCATAAATATATAATCCAGGTACGGCATACTGAGATTTTGGGATTTTAGGTTTTTCTTCTATTGATATTGCTTTTCCTTCTTTGGTGAATTCAATAATACCATATCGCTGTGGATCGGTAACGCGGTAAGCAAAAATTGTAGCTCCGGTATCGTTATTTACCAGCGTATTATAAAAGAAATTTAATTTGCCGTAGAAAATATTGTCTCCAAGTATCAATGTAACCGGATCATTACCTATAAATTTTTCACCGATGATAAAGGATTCGGCAATACCTTTGGGAGCCGGTTGTATGGCGTATTCAATTTTAAGACCGATGTGAGAACCATCTTCAAAAAGTTTTTGGTAAAGGGGAATTGTTTCTTTATTTGAAATGATTAATATTTCTCTTATTCCTCCTAGCATCAGAATGGATAAGGGGAAATATATTAATGGTTTATCATATATTATTGTAAGTTGTTTACTGTAAACTTTTGTTATTGGATAAAGACGCGATCCCGATCCCCCGGCAAGGATTATTCCCTTCATGTTTACCTCTTGAAATATTGTTATTGACTAACCGTAATAAAACCAGTCTTGATCTGAATTTCCCGGTCGTTATAAATCGAAATTTTATACTCACCGGGTGCTTTGAATTTATATTTGAAAAAAACATCTTTCCATTCGGTTTTCATTCCGAATTTTTTTGATTCAATAAATTCATCGTAATCGAAAGCGCGGTTCTTTTTACGCCATACATTTACCAAAAGTTGTTCTGTGTTTAAAGGATTTTCATTATTAAGATATATATAAGTTGATCCTCCTGCACTCATAGAAATAGTTTTTTTTACATTATAAGGTTTTCCTCCTATCACAACTTGACAGAATAGAAGTTCACAGTTATCGTAGTAAAAATTAGATATTTGACGCTTTTGCGGATTGGCAGTCTCTTCAATATTTATTGTAAACCGGGCAGAAACCAATCTCTCATGAGTTGAGCCCATGAAATATACCTCATATTTTCCAGGTTCAGTAAACTTGTAATTTTGAACCACCCATGGAATTTGCTTTTCGATATGTATTGCTCTACTGTCAAACGGATAATATTTATCATTTGTGTATTTATCGATCAGCATATAAAGGATAGGTTCTTTTATTGGTTTGTTCCCATTATTATATAAAATAAAAATATTTTCGCCCCACGCTTTTAAATTCCAAATAATGCTTGCGTTGATCGGTTCACCATTCTCCGTATGGCTCTGGCAAAAATATATTTGTTGTGACTGCAATTGTGAATTTATTAGTATAAATACTGCGGCGGTGTAAAGTAAATATCCCATCAGGCGTTGTTGTTTTGAATGTCTGTTTTCTAATATAAATAGACTACTATTAATATGTGATTTATAGAATTGATCCACGTTAACTTTTATAAAAAGAGGGTGAAAAAATAATCAAGATAGTAAATAATTCTAGTCTTCCTAAAAGCATCAGCAAGGAAAGAAACCATTTTCCGAATGCAGGAATATGTGCAAAATTAGACGAAGGACCAACACCGCCTATTGCAGGGCCAACATTACCTAACGAAGTAGCTACGGAACCCATTGCAGTTTGAAAATCTAAACCAATCATCGACATAATTAAGGTGCCGATTATAAATACGGAAATATAAAAGAGAAAAAATGCTAGCACGTTTGAAATGATTTCATTAGGGACAGTATTGTTGTTGAATCTAACCGGGATAATTGCATGAGGATGAATTAATCTCGGCAGTTCCAAAAAACTGTTTTTTATCAATAATAGATGTCGCACAATTTTTATACTGTCACCAGTCGATCCGGCACACCCTCCTATAAAAAGTAAAATGAAAAATACTACTGTGAAAAACGGACCCCACAGTTCATAGTCTGAAATTATATATCCGGTTGTTGTTACGATAGAAACAACCTGGAATAAAGAATCTCGGAAGGATTTTTCGACACTGCCGTGCTGATTGAAATAAAGTCCTATTGCGATAACAAGGGTAATTGAGAAAATTATTTTCAAATAAAATCTGAACTCGTCATTTTTCCTAAGCGTAGCGAATCTCCTGTGAAGCCAATGATAATGCAGCACGAAATTCGTTCCGGCAAGAAACATGAAGATTAGAATTACGTAATGAATAAATGGAGAATTGAAATGAGCAATGCTGGCCTGTTTTGTGGAAAAGCCTCCGGTTGCCATTGTGGTGAAACTGTGACAAACAGCATCGAATAAATTCATACCGCCGATTAACAGTAAAACAATTTCGGCAGCAGTGAAAATAAAATAAATTCCCCAAAGTCTTTTCGCCGTTTCTTTTACCCTAGGATGAATTTTGTCTTTGGTAGGTCCTGGTACCTCAGCAACGAAAAGCTGCATTCCGCCAATACCTAATATCGGTAATATTGCCAGAGATAAAACAATAATACCCATACCGCCAAGCCACTGTGTAATACTCCGCCAAAATAATAGACCGTGTGGAAGAGATTCGATATCATGAAGAATAGACGCTCCGGTCGTAGTAAATCCAGACATCGTTTCGAAGAATGCATCGGTATAATTAGGAATTGAACCATGAAGGAAGAAGGGGAGAGCACCGAAAAAAGACATAATTATCCATCCCAGGGACACGACTATGTAACCGTCACGTTTACTTATTTCCTTTGTATCTTGCCGTGTTAATAATTGTAAAATACTTCCTATAAGTGTTGTTCCTAAACCGCAGATTATGAGAATAAAAATATCATTGTCGCCGTAATAAATAGAGAAGGGGATACCTAAAAGCATGAAAATGCCGTCTAGGATTAGTAAGAATCCGATAATATGAATGATAATTTTAGAGTGAATCATTTTTTAAAGAATTTCTCAATTTTCTTTATTGCACCTGGGAGTGCAAATACAACAACTTTATCGTTGGGGAGTATTTGTGAATCTCCCGTAGTAATATAACCTACATCGCCTCTTATGTAACCTCCGATGATAGCGTTCTTCGGGAATTCGAGATTTCTTACCAAGTTTTTTATGATGGGTGAACCTTGTTTTGCTACGTATTCCATAACTTCAGCATCTATTCCCTGGAGTGTGGCAAGTGAAATGATATTTGATTTTCTAACGAACTTGGAAATGTTGTCTGCGGCAATTAATTTTTTATTTATAAGAGAATCCAAACCGATGGTTTGCGTAAGCGGAATATAATCTACATTATCGACAAGAGTGATTGTTTTTGAAACTCCAAGATGTTTTGCCATGAGGCTTGTGATAATATTTGTCTCAGCATCGTCGGTAACGGCAATAAAACCATCCATATCAACGATCCCTTCCTGTGCTAGCAAATCCAAATCTCTTCCGTCTCCCTGTATAACTAAAGATTTTTGAAGCATATCGGCAAGGTCTTGAGTTTTGTCTTTATCAGATTCGATTAATTTTATATTTAATCTGTTTTCTAAAAGTTTTGCAGCTTTTCTGCCTATCTTACCTCCACCGAGTATCATAATGTTTTTAAGACTGGTGTGCTCTTTTCCGGAAAGACGAATAATGTCTTTCAAACCTTTGCTGTTTGTTATAACGAATACCTGGTCGTTCGGAAGAAAAATATCATTACCGGAAGGTATGATTGTCCGCATACCTCTGTGAATGGCAACAATCCTGAAATCAACTGCATGATATTCCTCAGCAGCCTGGCGCATTGTTTTTCTCAGGACGGGAGCGTTGGTGTCTAACTTTAAACCAATTAAAGTTAGTTTGCCTTCTTCGAATTCCAGTACATCGGTTGCAGCAGCTCTTTCAATAAGTTTCACTACTTCAAGAGCAGCAAGTTCTTCGGGATAGATTAAAAAATCGATTCCAATAGTTTTAAATATTTCTGAGTTTTCTTTTGATGCGTATTCTTCATTCGCTACACGAGCGATAGTGGTTTTGGCACCCAATTTTTTAGCAAGAATTGCGGTGTTAATGTTTATTGATTCTGAAGAAGTTACTGCGATTAATAAATCTGTCTCGGCAACTTTTGCTCGCTCAAGCACTTCCAATGAAGTAGATGAACCCTGTATGGTAAGTACTTCCGTCGAGGAATCTACTCTCTCAAGTTGATTCGAATCTATATCGATTACGGTTATATGATGATCTTCCACTGATAATTGCTTGGCTAAATGAAAACCGACTTCACCTGAACCAGCTATAATAATTTGCATATCCTACTATATATTTTTATTGGCAAATCGAAAAGTAATGTAGTTTATTAAATGATGCTATTTAAATTCAAAGCGAATATTTGATGAAAAAGAGAAATAATTCAATTTGATAAAAAAAAGCTCTAACTCGATGGATAGTTTATATAAATTTGAGTGGTTTCTAATGACAATGCGCAAATAAGCAATTAGAATGCATGAGAAATTATTTTACTTAGTTGAAATGCATTTATATAGTTATTAATAATGAAAATGATTAATTTTATTTAGGATAATAAGGTTTATTGCTCTTCTATTTTTATTTTTACAAAAGTCAGAAACTTTGTTATTAGAAAATTGAGTATTCTTTATGTTTTAAATCAATAAAACAGATTCTAATATCTACAGATTTTTTAAGCACTCAGTATATGCGAAAACTAGAAATGAACACCATCCCACTATTACGTCTTCTCATTAATAGATTTGATACTCATTTTGGAGAGTTAAAATCTGCAACTGTTGTGCTTAGTCCGGCTAGTTTAATACTTTTAGGAGATCATACGCATTATAATGATGGCATTAGTCTCTCGGTTTCAATAGACAAGTACACAGCGATTGCTTTAAGAAAAAGGAAGGATAATTTAATAAATGTTTTAGCAGGCAAACAAACCGAACCAATAAATGTTCTCTCCGACGATTTTTATGAAAAGTTCGGTAGCTTCGAATTGAGATTTATAAGAAAACTTGTACATACATTAGGAAATTCCAGGAGGCTAAATACTGGTTTCGATTGTGCAATAATGTCCGATATACCTCAAAGTGTCGGTCTTGGAGTTTATACTTCGTTATTAGTTGGTGTTTTAAATGCAATTAACGTTGCTTTTAAATTGAGTTTAACAACAGAGGAGATAATTGAAACTGCACGCAGGGTGGAGCTAGAATTAATAGGTAAAATCTCCAACAAAGCGCATCACTATTCTATCTCGAAGGGAAAAAACGAGAGAATCTTCTATTTCGATGTGAGGAATGAAAATTATACAACACATTCTCTCCCTTTCAACAAATATAAGTTGGTTATTTGCGATACAAATAAAGTGATTAAGGACGTTGAGGATATTTGTAATGAAAGAATAATCGAGTGTGAAGTCGGAGCGAAGGGATTGCGTTTATATATTTGGGGAATTAATAACTTGAGAGATGTTCAAGAAGAATTTTTAGAGAAGCACATTCAAATGATTCCTAAGAGAGTGTATCACCGATGTTTGTATAATGTGAAAGAAAGAAAGAGAGTGGAGAATGCATTAAGGGCTTTTAAGAAAAAGGATTATGTTTTGTTTGGTCGGCAAATGTTTGAGTCGCATACAAGTTTGTCGGAAGATTATAATTTGAGTTCGGATGAACTAGATTTTCTTGTAGAGGAATCAAAAAGAATTGATGGTGTGTTAGGATCGAAGATGATTAGCTGTACCCCAAAGCGAAGCACAATTAATCTAGTAGAATCCGGCATGGTAAATAATTTCATTAATTCTTTGAGCAATATATACAAAGACAGATATGACCAGGAATTGGAATGTTATGTTTTGAATCTTAATGAGGCTGTGAAACACATACCTTACAAAGATATTGTTTTGTCTCTATAATTTTCTTTTAGAATTCATTTCACAATTTCTAATCTCAAAATCAACTTGATTTTAACTCGCTATAGTAATACATTTTCAATCAAATTAATGAGGAATCTAAATGAGTATATCCGGAGACTATTTTGATGAAGGAAGCGATTTATATCTTGATGATAAAGAGGTGAGAGAGAAGATTAACGAATGTAAAAAATGTATATCAGAGGGTGCAACATATTCACACATCGAGATAATTGATGAAGTAATACAATTATGTCTAGAATATGATTTTACCGAAGACGGTTTATATTTAACCAACTCTTTGCTGGAAGTTGCTCCTTATAATTCGGAATTGTGGCAGAGTAAGGGGATATTTCTTAATAATCTTTTTGAATTCGAAGAAGCATACCAATGTTTTAATAAAGCTATTTCATTGAATCCTAACGATGTTGATACACTGATGAATAAATCGGTTACTGAAGATAATCTCGGCATGTTTAATGAAGCTGTTGAGTCCTTGGAGAAAGCATTATGTATTGAACCGTATAATGAAGAAATTTTCTTCAATCTTGGTGTATTATATGAGAAGAAGGAGATGTTTGACAAAGCTGTTGAATATTTTAAAAATGCAGTAAAGATTGAAAATAATTACGGCGAATCTTGGTATGAACTGGGATTCTGTTATGAGAATTTAGAAAAATATGATT
The DNA here is from genome assembly GCA_964554135.1 of uncultured Melioribacteraceae bacterium. GTDB lineage: Bacteria > Bacteroidota > Ignavibacteria > Ignavibacteriales > Melioribacteraceae > CAZKNM01. Next base: position 3,098 of record CAZKNM010000063.1, on the reverse strand, counting down.
CAGCACTTGATGTCTATAACAAATATCTTGAAATCGATCCGTATAGTTTTACCGGATGGTATAACAAAGGGATTGTATTGTCTAAACTTGGTAAGTATGCGGAAGCGATCGACAGCTTTGAATTATCGATTGCTCTGAAAGAAGATTTTGCAAGCTCATGGTTCAACTGCGGTATCGTGTATTCCAGATTAAATCGGTTAGATGATGCATTGAATGCTTTTCTTAAAGCATCCGAAATAGATCCTTTCGATGAAACAATCTTGTTCAGTCTTGGTCAGATATATGAGGAATTTAATAATTTTCCTCAGGCTATAAAGATGTTCTCCCGCGCCGTAGAATTAGATGATGAATATTTTGAAGCTTACTTAGCACGCGGATATTGTTATGATTTTGTGGGTAAATATCATCTTGCGTTGAAAGATTTTAACAGAGCTATAACACTTACAGATAATTCTATTGATGCTTGGGCTGCAAAAGCAGAATTGGAATATTCTTTAGGTAACCTTGAGAAGTCTATTGAGAGTTATAAAGAGATTGTTAAGATCGATTCTAACAATTTCGGCATATGGTATAAACTTGCCGAAACATACATTGAGCTTGGAAGCTGGCTTGAAGGTATAAAGGCGTATGACCGATGCCTTAAACTTCAACCTGGCAATGCCAATTCTTATTACGGAAAAGCGAAGATAAATTTTTTACTTAACAGAACACAGGATGCTATAGAATGTTTGAAATCTGCTTTTTGTCTCGATCCGAGCATGAAAAATGAATTTGCTAAAGAATATCCCGAGATTAAAGGCTCAAAGCTTTTTGCTAAACTGTTGGGAGAAAATCTTTAACCAACCTTAATACCATAGTATGCAACCCTTAAATAAATTTAATCATAGTACTCAAATTATAGGAGTTATCGGTCATCCTATTAAGCATTCGTTTTCTCCCCTCATGTTTAATATCTCATTTGAACTCAGCGGTTTGAATTATATTTATCTGCCGTTCGATGTACCAGCTCAGAATTTAAAAAGTGCCGTCAAAGGAATGATCGCTCTAGGGATAAAAGGATTCAATATCACTTTGCCTCATAAGGAGTCGATAGTTCAGCTGCTGTCTGATGTTTCTGAAGAAGCCGGCGTAATAGGAGCAGTTAATACCGTTGTAAATGAAAACGGGAAGCTTCACGGGTTTAACACAGATGTGCATGGTGTGGTAGAAACACTTAACCAATATAAAGATGATATCTCGGGCTCCGAAGTGACAGTGATAGGTGCAGGTGGTGCGGCAAGAAGTGTGATATATTCTTTGATAAGGCATTTTAAAGTTAATCAAGTCAACATTATTAATAGAACAGCACAAACAGCCGAATCATTAAAGGAATATTTTTCAACGAAGATGTTATTTAATAATATAAAAGCGTTTGAGTTGATTCCTCCTGATGTTGTTAACGTATTAAGAAATTCCAGGTTGGTGGTGAATGCAACATCGGTGGGTATGTCTCCAGAAACGGATGATTCTATTACTTTAATCGATGATTCCTTCATAAAAGACCAACTTGTTTTTGATATCATTTACAATCCAGCTAAAACCAAATTATTAAAAATAGCCGAGCCGAAAGGTGCGAGAATTTTAAACGGTTTAAAAATGTTTGTTGAACAAGGCTCCATGTCGTACGAGTTATGGACAGGTCAAAAAATGCCTGTTGAAAAAGTATATAAAACACTGGATTCCTACCTTAAAAGTTGATTGAGAATATCCCATTTTAATGAGGATGATACAATTATTTTGTATTTTAAAACTACTTTCATTATTTATTCTTTATCTGAGAAGCGGGATTATCGACTCGAGAATCTTTCACGCTTAATTTAAAGTCAGGAATAGCATATGAAAAAATTCGAAACAGAAGTACAGCTTAGCCGTGAGATGGGCTTGATGGATGCAACTCTTATTGGTGTCGGGGCAATGATCGGCGCAGGTATTTTTGTTTTGACCGGTATTGCCGCAGGAGTTGCAGGGCCCGGTTTAATAATTGTTTTTTCTTTAAACGGGTTGGTGGCATTATTAACTGCGTTTTCTTATGCAGAATTGGGTTCATGTTATCACGATGCCGGCGGAGGATATTTGTGGGTAAAGGAAGGCTTGCCCAAATGGAATGGCTTCATTTCGGGGTGGATGAGCTGGTTTGCACATGCAGTAGCTTGTAGTTTATACGCGCTTGGTTTCGGCGCTTACTTCGAATTAGTTCTTAGAGAATTTAATATTGTAATGCCTCATTGGGGATTTTTGTCCCCTCAAAAAATACTTGCAGGTGCAACCGCAGTAGTTTTTGCATATGTGAATTTCAGAGGGGCTTCCGAAACAGGTAAAATTGGGAATTTTGTAACGATAGCAAAAATAGTTATTCTCGCAATCTTCATTGCATTCGGACTTAATATTTTGTTTCACAAACCCGACTGGCAAGCCGCCTTCTCCCCGTTTCTTCCTAATGGGTGGGGTGGAGTATTTAAAGCGATGGGTTTAACGTTTATTGCTTTCCAGGGTTTCGAAGTGATTTCGCAATGTTCCGAGGAAATCAAAAACCCGAAGAAGAATATTCCTAAGGCGGTTTTTCTGTCGTTGCTGATCGTTGTACCGATATATTTACTTATAGCTGTTACTGCACTGGGAACGGTTAATTCAGGAAATTTAACTCCGTGGGACTATCTTGCTTCTCATAAAGAAACCGCTCTTGTTGAGGTTGCAAAAACATTTTTCATAGGTGGTGGTATTATGCTTCTTGTCGGTGGTATAATCTCCACGATGTCTGCGTTGAATGCCACAATCTATTCATCTTCTCGGGTGGCTTTTGCTATGGGGCGGGATAGAAACTTTCCTACCTTCTTCGGCAGAGTGCATAAGAAAAATTTTACTCCGCATCTTTCAATCATCTTTTCATTGGTAATTGTTGTTGTTATGGCTCTTTCATTACCGATTGAAGATGTTGCAAGCGCTGCCGATATAATGTTCCTGCTTCTATTTCTGCAGGTTAATATTACTTTGATACGGTTACGCAAGAAACGTCCCGATCTCGACAGGGGATTTTTTACTCCTCTATTTCCATATTTATC
>CAZKNM010000062.1:0-18412 GCA_964554135.1 uncultured Melioribacteraceae bacterium | reverse complement strand
AGGTGTGTGGCTGGAAATTACCAATTTGGTTATTCCTACCTGGACGGACGATTTCGACATGATAAAACGAATGTGCGAATGGCTTATGAAGAATAATCTGGGCGACTCCCCGCTCCATTTCAGTCGATTCCATCCCATGTATAAGTTAACGCAGCTGCCGGCAACACCCGTGGCTACGCTGGAGAAAGCGAAAGAAATTGCGGACAATGCCGGGATAAAATATGTGTACATCGGTAACGTGCCGGGGCATTCAGCGGAGAACACTTACTGCCATAACTGCAAGAAAATGATCATTCAAAGAAGGGGATACTCGATTCTGCAAAACGATATCGTGAGCGGTAAGTGTAAATTCTGCGGTACGAAAATACCGGGGGTTTGGGGGAGGAGTTAGCGGGTAGCAGTCAGCATTCAGCGTTCAGTAGTTATCTGATAGCTGATGGCTGAAAGCTGTCAGCTGTTTGTTCATAATAACGCTTGATAATTGAAAAGGTAAAACTTAACTTGCATCAAGTTTTCATTTCTTGAGTTTAACACTTAATAAATACATTTCACAGACAATTTAATATGGAGATCAATATGAATTTATTTGAACGTGTTAAAAACATTTTAATGGCTCCGAAGAAGGAGTGGCAGGTAATCAAGGGGGAAAAGTATTCCGTAATGGATTTATTTGTTAAGTATGCAATTATACTTGCGGCTATTCCGGCTGTTTGCGGTTTTATCGGTTATGCCGTGTTCGGTTTTTCTTTTGGTTACGGTTCATTCACGTTGCCGTTCGCAATAAATATTAAGTGGGCGGTTTTCACTTACATTTTATCGCTGGTGGGTGTTTTCGTAATCGGATTCATTATTGATTTGCTCGCTCCCAGTTTCGGTTCAACGAAAAATTTAGCCGAATCTATGAAGGTGGTTGTGTTTGCATATACCGCCTCATGGATTGGAGGAATCTTCTCTATTATTCCCGCTCTCTCTTTCATAGGACTCCTTGCCGGTATCTACTCTTTATACTTAATGTACGTTGGATTGGAAATTGTAAAGAGTGTGCCCAAAGATAAAATGGTTGGTTATTTTATAACCACTATCATTGTTACTATTGCAGTATACTTCATTACCGGAGTAATAATCTCCTCGCTGGTATTCGGCGGTTACGCATTAACAGGTGCATTATAAATTAATAATTTCTCAGAGAGGAGATCAAAGCATCCCCTCTCTTATTTTTATTTGTAAGAGTAATCCGGTTTCTGGATTCTGTTAGCTGATTTTTATTCTTTGCAACATTTCGCATTCTCATATCAATATTTCAATTTTATAAGTAATTATGCTGATTCGTATTTAAATAATTTTTATTATATTCATTTTTAGTTCAGATAACTTGATAACTGTCAGATTGCAAAATTTAAAAATTGAGTGTTACTTCTATAATATTTAACATAAAAATATGTTGTGCTGATCAATGTATTTAAGAATTTAATACAAGGAAATTAGAATTATCCATATTATTTAAATGAAGAAAATATAAGTAAACAATTAGAATTTAGAGAGGTTAAATATGAAGCGAGCCGGATTATTGACAAATGGTGGTGATACATGTTCGTTGAACGCACTTTTAAAATTTGCTCGAGATGCTCTCGTAGACGAAGGGTTTACAGTATACGGATTTGAGGGAGGATATAGAGGTCTCATCACCAATAGATACAGGAATATTACTGATGAAGCGATTGATCCAAATTCAGGTGGCACATTTCTGCTGTCTTTGCGGGATTCCCCGACACCATCACAATATGATATAAGTGAAATGGAGATGCTTTCAAAACAAAAAAAAGAGAAAAAAAAGGCGTGGTGGAAGGCTAAACTTCAAGGAGCTCTAAACACACTCAAAGAAAATGATATAGATCTTCTTGTTGTATTGGGAGGCAACGGTACTATAGCTGCATCCGCTAGTTTTGCTAAAGAACTTTCATGCGATCATAAGATTATTTGTCTCCCTCGTACAATTGACAATGATCTTGATACGCACACAAAGCACAATTTTGGAGGTCGTGAGATTAATACAGCATTATGCCCTGGCTATCCTTCGGCTGCTACAAAGATAATACAAGCTGTTAGAGATCTCCGTACTACTGCTAGATCAACAAGGAGAATATTTGCTGTTGAGACAATGGGAAGGGATGCAGGATGGTTAGCTCTTGCTGCTGCACTTGGGTGGGCTGAGGTCATCACCATACCTGAGGTAAATCTTGTTAGTAATAATGCAAATAACATGAAAAATAAAAGAGAGCTAATTAAAAAGGGTAGAAATGCGCCACAGTTTGATATTCCGATAACCCATTTATGTGAGCGTGTTGTTGAGGAGTATAAGAAGGGAGACAGTCGAAATGTCATAATAGCTGTATCCGAAGGTACGATGGAAAACTGCACTCAGGTTACGGTTACACAATATGGTTCAAGGAAACTCGGTGGTGCTAGTGATGCTGTGAACTATTTACTCAAGAATTATATTAAACAGACTGGTGTATTGCAAAGTACAGTATATCCAAATATTGGGAAGTCTTCTCATAGGTATCCTATTATTGAGGAACCTGAAGTTAGACCGCAACACACTGACTATAGTCCTAGAATGGGAAAGCCATGTGGATATGACGTTAAACTTGCATGGCTATTAGCATATAAGACATTACGCCTTATGGTAAGCAATGGTGGGTTTGGTATGATGCCCGTACTTGATCGCGTTCTTACAGAAGATGAACTCGAGGAGGATGGTTTAAATGCAACAAAACCAATTGATATTAATTCTGTTTCTCAGATATTATTACCGGTGGACGCATACTACGATACAAATCGTCTCACTTCCACTAAAGCCTTTGATGATTTTTTATATCGAATTGTAGGTAAAGGAATTGAGACTAGTCATAAAGCAAATATCTAGAAATTATCTGCCTTGAGGTAGCCAAGTTGGCATTTGTTTTTAAAGCTGAATTGTTGTGTTGGACTTCGGCTTAAGCACAACAACGTTATGTGGTTTGAATGCATAATAAAGATACTGTCCTTAAATATAGAAAGAGAATTTTTAAAGCAGTTGAAGAATTGTTCAATCTTGCTATTAAAAATCAAGAAACAATGGATGATATCGTTTGTTTCTTATGTAACGGACAAAATAATTATGGTTACAATATGTTTGGTCCTGGAGAGAGAGGAATAACAGATAGACATCAATCAGAATTTCTTATAGACTTTATGAACACAAGTGAAGAAAGTGTATTATTAGCAAATTTAAATTCTGATAAAGAAAAAGAACGATTAGAAAGATATAGTTTAAATATTGAATTAATGATTTATTCACATCTTTGGGAAATGGAGTGGAGTTTATCCAATTTAATGCATTTGGCAAATTTTGTTGAAGGAATTCAATATGATTGGAAGCTTAAAATTCCTTGGCAAGAAAAATGGGAATTTATCACAAAAACTATAAGAGCAGTATTTGAAAAATCTAATTTGGATATAGCCAATTTACTGAAAGAGACATACCACAGTCAGTTAAGAAATGCTTTTGCTCACGGACAATATGGTTTGTCTTGGAAGATTATTCAATTATATAATTTCACTGGCAAATCATATGAATTATCAGCAATTACATTTGAAGATTGGGAAGTAAGATTTATTAAGACGGTTGATATTTTTATTGAAATCGCAAATCAGAAATTTCAACTATTAAAAAAATATTCAATTGAAAAACCTGTATTGCGAGTATGGACTCCAGTGAAATATCCAACAAGATTTAGGCGCACTGAAATTTATTGGGATGAATATGCTGGTTATTATAGCTTTAATAAAAATGTATTAAAAACCACATAACAAGTTGCTCAAGGCGACAGCGTTTTTCAGTGCAGCATCCACCTAGGTTCTTCGAACTTCGGTGGACAGGTTTGTGTAATTATAAAATTGTGTTTACAAAGTTGAGTTGCTCTTTAAGATAGTTTGTTCTACTTGTCCCGTATTCTTTGCGGGAAGAAACATTTTTTTAAATAAAAGTTAGTTGTATCTATTCGGCATTGCAGTCCCGCCAAAAAGACGGCGGGTAAATCTGGGCTGCCCCGCAAATAGACTGCGGGGTAAACCGGTTAGCGGCAACGTCGTTAGGCATTTTTTAATATTCAATGGAGTGTAATATGAAACAATATATTTTAATTATGATAGTATTTTTATTTGTAATTACTGCAACAAGTTTAGGTCAACAATTTATTCAAAAGTGGGAAATAGCAGAAAGACTCTATTACGTAGGTGATATTGATGGAGACGGTATTGGTGAATTTGTTTCCTTTGACGAGGACAATCTTATCACAAAATTTTATGATGCACAAAGTCGTGATGTTAAGTGGACAATAACTGGTAAACGATTTGACTATGAAATGTTCTTGGGTGAACACGCTACTTCAAATCCATCATATATAATATTTCCATCAATCGACTATAATGGTGATGGTAAAAGAGAAGTATTCTTCATACCAGCTAATGAAAAAGGTATTATTATCACCGATGTGGTTAATAACACCAATATTTTTGAATGGAATGATGCTCTGATTAATTGGGCAGAATTTCAACTATTAGCGGATATTGATGGTGATAGTAAATTAGAGTTAGTTTTTCTTACTGGAACAGATGGAGTTGGTTACAAAACCTATGTTTATTCAACTGGTGTACAACTTACCTCTTCAAATGATTCTTATGAAAATATTCCGAATAATTATAAGATTTCGCAAAATTATCCTAATCCATTTAATCCTTCGACAACAATCGAATACCAAATATCACAACCAAGTAATGTTAAAATATATATTTATGATGTTACTGGACGATTAGTAAAAGAGCTGATTAATGAGCAAAAAAATAATGGGAACTACTCCATAATATGGAATGGCAAAGATAACTCTGGAAATACCGTATCATCTGGAACATATTTTTATCAAATACAAGCTGGAGATTTTGTTCAAGCAAAGAAGATGATTTTATTAAAGTAATGCCTAACAAGTTTTACAAGCCGACCGCTTATTGGCGGCGCGTTAGGTGCTGTTTAAATTAAAGTATAAAAGGTTATCCATATGAAACCACCAGATGATCAGGATAATATCCTGGAGTTATTTAAAAAAGGGCCTGCTATTCTTGAAAATGCCTTAGCCGGTTTGAGCGATAGTGAATTAGATTATGTTCCGTCGAATGGCGGGTGGACTATACGGCAGATTGTTCATCATATCGTCGATGGAGACGATCTATGGAAGATAGGCATCAAGATGGCATTGGGTAATGAACAACCTGAATTCACTCTCAAGTGGTACTCGGCGCTCCCGCAGATGGAGTGGGCAAAGCGATGGGGTTATGAAAACCGCTCAATTGATACGTCGTTAGCCCTGCTCAGAGCAATTAGAAGCCATATACTACAATTGTTAGAATATGTACCTGACGGATGGACCAAGTCTGTCCAATTTCGAGATCCCAAGGGAGAAATTGAAGTAGTACCGGTGGGTTTTGTGATTCAGATGCAAGCAGACCATGTTGTTCATCATGTTAAACGAATCTCAGCGATTCGTCAAGAGATTTCCGACACCTAACTTCTTTAATCCGTCAGAGCCGGACAGGTAAGTAAAACCGACTACGCCCGTGAATCGTGGGCTTCGCCGGTCAGGAAGTCTCCGCCAAGAAACGTCGGGGCAGGCAAGAGGATATAGAAAATCCTGACAAAATAAATTTAATTTGGTTGTCAAGGTCCACACCTTGACGTGAAAACTTATGTTGAATAAACTAGGAGTGAGATTAAAGAGTAGGCGGGCGGGACGCAAAAAACGCGAAGGCTGTGCGGGACAAGCGGCTTAAAAGCAACACCATTAGTTTGATTGATTTGCAATTTAATAAAGACATATGATCACATAGAAGTGTTTTTGGAATAATGAAGGAATAAAGATTATGAAATTAATCAACAGCTTTTTTCTATTTCTGTTTGTCTTAGCAAATTTAGAGTATATGGATGCATGTACGATTATTACAGTCTCAAACGGGAAAGTCATTTTGGCTGGTAATAATGAGGACTGGCAAAATCCAAATACGAAAATATGGTTTTATCCTTCAAGTGCTAACGAATATGGAAGAGTCTGCTGGGGATTTGATAAGGCTTTTGACTTTGCTGAGGGGGGCATGAATGATCAAGGACTTTTTATAGATGCTAATGCACTTGATGAAACAGGTTGGAAAGCCGATCCCAACAAGCCCAATATCTCAAGTTCCACTGTTGACTATATACTAGCGCATTGTGCGACAGTTGAAGAAGTCGTAGACTTGTTTAAAAGGTATAACGTTAATTTACTCGCCGGCGGCAAGTTTCCTGTAGCTGATGCAAAGGGGGACGCCACCGTTATAGAATGGGGACAAGGAAAACTTCAGTTTATCAAGAGAATTGGTTGTTATCAGATATCTACCAATTTTGTACAGTCAAATTACCTGCCCAAAGACTACTCTTGCGACAGATATAAAATCGCCGAAAAAATCTTAAGTTCCACCGATGAGGTTTCTATAGATCTGGTACGATCTGTTCTGTCTGCGACTGCAAATGAATTTTTCTTTCCTACAATATATTCCACTATATGCGACTTGAAGCATAAAAAAATTTATCTTTACAATTTTCATAATTTCGAAGAAGCGTTTGTGATTGATTTATCTGAAGAATTGGTGCAAGGGAAGCATGCCTTTGATATCCCTTCCCTTTTCCAGGTCAAAACACAGGGCGCTCTTCTTTTCGACAAATACCGCATAAAATCCGGGAAAGAGGAATTGTTGAAAATTATTAATGATAAGGGAATTGAGGATGCTATAGAGCAATTTTACAAATTTAAAGATGATCAATTCCGGGAAATCCGTAAAATTGATGTCAGACAAAGTGAAATAAATGATTTAGGATTTTTATTGCTGAAAGAAGGTCGGCTCGAGGAAGCCATTGTCATATTCAAGCTGAACGTCTCTGAACATCCTGATTCATGGAATGTATATGACAGCCTTGGTGAAGCCTATTTTAAAAACGGAGATATTGAATTAGCGGTTGAAAATTATAAAAAATCGCTGGAATTGAATCCCCAGAGTTCAAATGCACGAGAAATACTGAAAAGGATAGGGAAAGAGAATTAAGGAAATTATCCCGAAATATCAGCTAACAAAAAAAATCAACCGGACACCTCACGCAATCCCGCAATAGAACTGCGGGACGCAAAAAACGCGAAGACTGAGTGACAGGTAACAGCGAGATAAACTGGGGGAAAAGAACCGTTTTTAATTGATAAAAAAGGAGAACTAAAATGGAAGACATGAAAGAATTAATTCCCTATGCTTGGTTTTTGATAGCACTTGTATCTAGTATTCTTGCGGTTGTTCTCGCAAGCTCATCCAGAAACATCATCGGAAAAGGATGGCTGGTTGCATATGTTGTTATTACGCTTGTAACCTGGCCCGGTTACCATATCATCTCGTTCATTGCGCGAATCTTTGAACTTGATTATCAGATCTACAATTGGAATGAGGTATTAAACGTTATCAGTATATTCGGAACAGCCTGTTTCGGATTATTCCTTTTATCTAATTGGAGCAGCACACGTATGAAGCTTAACGTAAAGAACCTTCTGTTTTCATTTTCCGGTCGTATACCGCGCTCGGCATTTTGGATAACGCTGTGTATTTTATTTCCGTTAGGTATACTCGTAGGATTCATTCCTTATCAGTCGGATGTCGAAGGAATCCCTCAAATACTTTTATGGATAATCTTCGTAGGCTATTCTATTCTGAGCATATGGATTGCCCTCGCTGTATATGCAAAGCGCTGGCATGACTGCTCGAAATCCGGCTGGATGACGCTGATATTGTTAATTCCTATAATAGGATTCTTCTGGTTTGTAGGATACCTTGGATTTGTCCATGGAACTAAGGGATCCAACCAGTATGGCAACGATCCTTTAGATATTCAAGCGGCTTAGAGGGTAAAATTTTAATAAATGCTTAACAACATTAGTCGATGCGAACAGCATGGCTAATACGAGTGGAATGTTTTAAAGAAGTTAATATCTTTATCCTAACAAGTTGTGACTTCTCATTGGTGAGAAAGGCTGATTAGCAGTAAATCATTGCAGTTAAATAAAGATAATGATTAAATTATTGCCGGTGTTTGTATAATTATAAATGATATAAGATTATAATCCTATGAGAACAAAATATTTTGTTACGCTGCTAATGGGGTGGATATTCATTGTGATAGTTTCATTTTTTTGGAACTATCATGTAGTAAAAGAAAGCATTTTAAAATTAGTTGAAGATAGGGCGCAGTCTTTCTTTAAACAAATTGAGATAACTCGCTTATGGAATGCAGAACATGGAGGATTATATGCTCCGATAACCGAGGAAACGCCTCCTAATCCATATTTAGAAGATTCCCTAAGAGATATTACAACCATTGAGGGATTGAAGCTTACCAAAATTAATCCGGCATATATGACAAGGCAGATTGCCGAGATTAATAAATCGTACGTCGGTGTTCAAATACATTTGACTAGTCTGGCTCCCATTCGCCCGGCAAATAAAGCCGATGAATGGGAAACCAAAGCTCTCAGATCGTTCGAAAAAAATAATTTTTCAATTCTTGAATTAGTTGAAAGTGATTCACTCTCACAATTTAAATACATGGCACCTTTATTCGTTAAAGAACCATGTCTGAAATGCCATGAGAAACAAGGTTATAAAGTCGGAGATATTAGAGGCGGACTCGGCATTTCCTTTCCTGCAAAACCTTATTTTGAATCCCAAAGTAAGCAAACAAATGTTTTATTTTTCGCTCATGTTTTTATCCTTATTATAGGGGTCATGGGTATTTATTATTCCCATAGAATGGGTAAAAAATATTTTTCTTCTATTCAAAAGAAGAATATTGAATTAGAAACTAAAGAGAAATTATTGCAGCAAACGACCGATAATTTACTACAATTGAATGCTAAAAAAGACAAATTTTTTTCGATTATAGCGCACGATTTAAGAAATCCTTTCCTAAGCCTAATAGGATTAAGTGAATTATTACTGGAAGAAAAAGAGGATTGTGATAAAAGCGAGTTTGAAAATTTATTACTTCAGTTAAACACTACTTCGGTACAAACTTTTCAATTATTGGAAAACTTACTTAAGTGGGCTCTCTCGGAGATGGACAAAATATCTTTTGATCCAGAAATAATTGACCTGAGGTTAATTGTGGAGGATTGTATTAAAATCACCCAAGCCTCGGCATCAAACAAAGAGATTTCACTTATAAATCATATTCCGGAATCTGCCTTGGTCAATGCCGATAAAAATATGATAGATACTATATTTAGAAATTTGCTAACTAATGCAATCAAATTTTCCAATGTTGGCGGGAAGGTAGAAATATTCGCGGATAAAGTAAAAGATTTTGTCACCATAATTGTTCAAGATAACGGTGTCGGAATGACTGACCAACAGATAGAAAATCTATTTAGTATAGGAGAAGGCAAAACAACTTTAGGTACCCAAAAAGAAAGAGGCACTGGACTTGGATTAATTCTTTGCTATGAATTTGTAAAAAAACATAATGGTAAAATCTGGGTCGAAAGCGAAATTAATAAAGGGAGTAAATTTATATTTTCAATCCCGGTTTGATGAACAAAAATATAGTCCCGAATAACACACCGCCTAATACGGCAAGCTGCGCCTTCATCGAAACTTATGAGTGTGAGCAGATCATTTAATTGCAGTTCTATTATACAAATACTTCCATAGATCAAAAATCTTTGTATCTTCTAAAATTTATTCATTGCTAGAAAAGTAATTTGTCAATAAATTAAGCATAAGAATCGTTTTGTCCCAACAATGTTTACGCAACATTGCTTAGGAGATAAGGAATGTCAAAATTTAGAGAATTACTCAAATCACCTCATATTCATATTGCATTGGCTGCAGGATTCAGCATCATTATAATGGCGTTTGTATCCAAACGGCTGCTGCCGAAACCTATAGGATACTTACCGTTAGCAATTCCGCCATTCATAGCAACACTTTTTGTAAGTCTGTTAAGTAAATATAAAGACGCCAAATTTTGCAAGACTTGGTATTGGGTTGTTGCAATTTTAGGTGCAACGGCGCTTATAATTGTCTTACATATATTTTAGGATCAGCTTGGCTTTATATTTCATTCACAAGAGATTGAAGTGCCAAACAATTCACAATTTTGGATTTTCGACATTGATATGTAAAAGAGGAATTACTTATGGATGATAAACAATGCGAATGTATAGTTGAGACATGTGATATTTTCGACTTTATGGCTCAACATGTTGGGATGATGGTGATTCATCCGGGTGGAATCGACGCCACACATAAGTTAGCAGAATCATGCCGTTTGGATGAACATACAAGAGTTGTCGATATAGCCTGCGGTAAGGGAACGAGTGCAGTTTACTTTGCTGAACGCTACGGCTGCGAAGTAGTTGGAATAGACATTTCCGAAAGTTTGATTGCTCAGGCGAATAATCTGGCAAAGAAAAAAGGATTGGAAAGGAAAGTAACCTTTCACGTTGGAGATGCTTTACAACTACCATTAGCCGACAATGAGTTTGATGCAGCCTTATCTCAAGCCATGCTCGTTCTTGTAGCAGATAAAAGAAAGTCCATTCAGGAAGCGCTGCGTGTTACTAAACCCGGAGGTTATCTCGGGTGGCTGGAGCTAAGTTGGAAGAAACCGCCTACTGCAGATTTTATGGATGCGGTTTCAAACGTGCTTTGTGCTTACTGTATGAAGAACGTTCATACATTTCAAGGATGGGAAGAACTTTTCAAGGAAGCAGGAATTAATGAGTTGACGACCCAATCCTTTGATTTGCGAAACACGGGAATGAGAGGTATGTCTACTAGTGAAGGTATAATAAACACCTGTAGTATTATGTTTAAGTACATGACCAACACCCGGATAAGAAAACGCATGGATACTATGAGTATTTTTTTTAAAGAGCATACCGACTACTTTGGTTATGGAATCTATACTGGAAGGAAGTAATATAACCAATGTTTAAATCAAGGAGTAAGGATTATAAAAAAAATGAAATGGCTTTATAAGTCGATAATTCTAATTACAGGGATTGGAATATTATCAATGTTCATCACCGGATTAGAAAGGAGCGACAACGGTAATAATTTAATTGCTCAAGTATTGGATGATACCGTGACCGACTATGACGGAAATGTTTATCATACCGTGAAGATAGGCACGCAAGTGTGGATGGTAGAAAATCTGAAAGTTACCCATTACCGTGACGGCACTCCTATCCCAAATGTTTACGATAACGACAAATGGCCATATGCAAAAGACGGGGCATATTGTATGGTTGATGATGATTCTATTGAATACAAAGATGCTTATGGAGTCTTGTACAATTATTATGCTGTAAATAATAGCCGAAAACTTTGTCCTAAAGGATGGCACGTACCTTCGGAATCCGAATGTATGACGCTGATAAATTATCTGGGTGGGGAAGATGTAGCCGGTTGTAAAATAAAAGATAATAGCTCTAAACTATGGAGAACCAAGAACACCTGTGCAACAAATGAAAGCGGTTTCTCAGGTCTCCCAGCTGGAGGCAGAGGACAATTTGGAAGTGCCGGGGAGGTAGGTTATTACGCAACATGGTGGTCTTCAACGTCATATGATTCTCTTTATACCTGGCATTGGGGATTATATCCGGATAAAAACGGTATTAGAAGTAATCCGGGGCATAAAGCAAGCGGATTTTCCGTCCGGTGCATAAAGGATTGAGTGCTTTCAATTTTACAAAATTATTCCGATCGGTTCGATTCAATAAAAACAATTTCTACTGGTGAAAGTCTTTCGATTTTATTATGGATTCCTTCATCTGTAGCCGTGGAATGCTCACCGACAAATTCATCGGTTTCTTTTTCGGAAGAGAATTGAATAAGAGAAATGTAAGCGTAATAATCATCTTCCACTATCGGCAGAAGGAAAACCTCGTAGCCGGAATATTTATCAAACATTTCGCTCCACATAGGGAAACCGTTTTGCAGTCCCAACTTCCCCTTTATAAACATAAATCGATCTTTGTAAGGGGAAAATCTTTCTTGCTCAAAAAATTGCGGAATAGTAAAAATATTTTGGTGCAGCTTTGAAATGATTTTCGAGAAGATATCTATTGTTAAATTCCGAGCTTCATCAGTCCCTTTATCATTTGCAACGGAAATATAATATTTTCCAATAGCTGCTTGAACTTGATACTGAGTAATACAAATAATATTTGTAAGCGTATCATTCATCATACATTTATAACGCGATACCGAATAAATACCGAATGCGGAATTACCATCAATCATCCGAAATAATTCTACCCGGAAATTAAAACCTTCCCATTCTACTATCTGGAAAGCTAATTCTTCAAAACCGTATTCGAGATAAATGTCCGCACCGCCGTCAATCAATCCCCATAAAGAATTTCCATCATAATATTCTGTTCGTAGGATATTAATACCAGGAAAATCAAATTCTGTAAGAATTGGAGAACCGTCTTCACCTTGTCCTAATAAGTTAGCAGCAAATAATAAAGTTATTGCCAGTATTCTAAAATATTTCATTTTATTCCATAATTATTTCAAATTAATTTTGTGCAATTGTATTTTATCTAAATCCGCAACACCAAGTTTAAACTCTTGAGCCAGGTTCAAAAAGTTTCTTCTATTCGGAATATCTTCTCTCTCAATTTTCTCCTCAATTCTCTTTTTTAAAATAATATCATAAGCTATTCGGTCAATAGCCACAGGATCGGTTCCAATTAAGATAGTATGGAAATTAAAGTAGAATTGTTCATTTGATCCAGGACCGTAGCTGAAACTTCCTTTAATAGCATCTCCGATATTTAAAACGACTTTATCCCGCAACGGAGGAAAGGAACAGACTCCGGCAATTGTCTCGAAATGAACAGATTTGTGCAATCTTCCTGTATTTGTGATAGCGCCGTATGAAAGGTTTTTCATACAAAAAGTAATGAAAGATGTCCCTCCCCATTTCAAGATGGGCATATTAATAATTTTATCAACCATCTGTGTTGAAATCTTTGAGAAGTAGGAATATTTGCCATCATTTACCATGTAAGGCATTGTTTCAGCGTCGTAATTTCCTTCAACGTCAGCCCAAAAATACCAATCTTTGTCAATCATCTGTTCGCTATAAAGTTTTCCGTCAGAATCGTAATAGGATCCGTTTTCATCAGGACTTTCCGTACCGACTATTTTAATACCCGGAAAATTTTCTTTCGTGAACCCGACTTCGATTAAGTCTTTTCCTCTTCTATCCCATATTAGAATATTACTTCTTGGAATTCCGGACTCTTCTAATTGCTTGATGACCGCCTGTGTTAACTCAATACTGGTAGAAAGTGTTGGCCCGCCGATTGGATTTAATTTCAATCCGACTCTATCATTTTCATTAACAAACATTTTCCAAGCATCTTTCAACGTGGCAGCACCGGTCAAAGAAAGCATACCTTTGGCAACCATATCATACGCAGCTTCATAAACGACTTTGTTATCGACAACACTGTTCGGATGATTTACTTGTACAACTTTTCCGGGAAATTTACCGGGCATAGAATTTTCCGTGCGGGGAAATTTGAGAGCATCTGCAATATTTGTTTTCGGTTTCTCAGTAACATTGGATTGTGCCATTATTGGAAATGTAATCATAACCAGCCATAAAGTAACCAACCGCAAAACTTTGATTCGTTTTTGTTTGACAGGATTCATGCTAATTCTCCTATATGAATTTCAATTTATGATTTCTATTATTTTCGTCTTCAATACAAAATATAGTATCTCAATTAATGCTTCTATAATTCTATTTTAAATTGATTTGTTTTAATTCAATTTTTTCAAGATCGGCTACACCGAGATTTAAATCCTTTGCCATGAACATAAATGCTTTACCTCTTTCAGAAGCTTCCTTCTGCAAATCTTCATCAATCCGTTTCTTCAGTATAATTTCGTAACCGATTCTATCAACAGCAACGGGATCTGTTCCGACTAAAATTGTTTTGTAATCGTAGAAAAATTGCGGATTGGCACTGGGTCCGCCGTTGAAGCATCCTTTTATTCCATCGACGATATTAAGAACTACTTTATCGCGAAGTGGAGAGAATGCACAAACCTGGGCGCTTGTTTCCGACCAAAGCTGTTTGTGTAATCTGCCCGTATTGGAGACACTTCCGTATGCAAGGTTTTTCAGGCAAAGGGTCACGGAAGCACCGGCGTTTTTCAATATCGGTATGTTTATGATTTTATCAACCATCTGCGTAACAATTTTTGTGAAGTAAGAGTACTTTCCTTCATTTACCATGTAAGGAATTGTCTCGGCATCGTAATGTTCTTCGCAGTCGGCCCAGTAATACCAGGTGGTGTCTATCATTCTTTCGCTGTATAGTTTTCCGTTTTCATCATACATTGTCCCGTTGTCACCAAGTCTTTCGGTTCCGATAATCTTGTTGCCGGGAAAAGCTTCTTCCGTGAATCCGGCTTCAGGTAATTGTTCTTCTCTTCTATCCCATATTATGAGATTACTCCGTGGTATACCTGCTTCTTCCAGTTGTTTTACAATGGCCTTTGTAACTTCAACGCTTGTTGAGAGCGTTGGCCCGGCAACTGGATTTACCTTCAAGCCGATTCTGTCGTTTTCATTCACAAACATTCTCCAGGCTTCAGCGAGTGATGAAGCGCCGGTAAGAGAGAGCATCCCCTTGGCAATCATGTCGTAGGCAGCATCATAACTGATTTTGTTTTCAATGACGCTGTTTTCATGGTTCACCTGGACAACTTTGCCTGGGAATTTACCCGGCATTGAATTTCCCGTGCGAGGATATTTGTGCGCAACATCGATATTCGTTGAGGGTTTTTGATTAACCGAAGTTTGTGCATAAGAATTATTTGAGAAAAATAGTATAGACATTATTAATATTGCAGCAGAAATTGATTTGATAACAGGAACAGTCTGAAGAAACTTTAAAGGTATCATTATAGATTCCCCCCTTTTTATAAAGAAATGTTTGTGACCGCAAAATTATGGATATATGTATTTAAAAACTATTTTTAAATTGGTATGAGAAACTATGTGAAGTTCTTATCCTTATGAAAATATTGTCCATTTAATAAATTGATTTTTTTATATTTGGCAGTACTTTTTAATTCGGGAGAAAAAATGACGGAACGGTTTGGTTTTGATAATGAGAAATACTTGAAAGAGCAAACAGCTGAGATCTTAAAAAGAGTACAGCGTTTTAATGATAAATTATATCTCGAATTCGGAGGTAAGCTTTTATTCGATTATCATGCTGCAAGGGTTTTGCCCGGCTTCGATCCAAATGTTAAAATGTGTTTATTGCAGAAACTAAAAGATAAAATTGACGTTCTGCTTTGTATATATGCCGGTGATATAGAAAGGAAAAAAATGCGCGCCGATTTCGGCATTACTTATGATTCGGATGCTTTGAAAACTATAGATGATTTTAAAGAGTGGGATATTGACATTAACTCTATTATTATAACGCGATATGATAATCAACCCGCCGCAAAAGCTTTCATGAATAAACTTGAAAGGAGAGGAGTTAAAGTATACACTCACAGATTTACCAGCGGTTATCCCAGCGATATCGACTCGATCGTAAGTGATGATGGGTATGGAGCAAATGAATACGTTGTTACATCGAAACCGATTGTTATTGTAACCGGACCAGGACCAGGCAGTGGAAAATTGGCAACTTGCTTAAGTCAGCTATACCATGAGTATAAAAGAGGAGTGAAAGCCGGGTATGCTAAGTTCGAGACATTCCCGATTTGGAATTTACCTCTTAAAAGTAAAGTAAACGTCGCATATGAATCGGCGACGGTAGATCTAAAAGATTTTAATTTGATAGATCATCACCATCTCGAAGCATATAATATTAAAACGGTAAACTATAACCGTGATATTGAAGCTTTCCCGCTTTTAAAAAGAATAATAGAAAAAATAACCGGAGAGGAATCTTTTTATAAATCAACCACCGACATGGGGGTAAATCGTGCCGGTTTCGGAATAATAGATAATGATATAGTTGAGGAAGCGGCTCATCAAGAAATAATCAGACGGTATTTTAGATGCGCTTGTGAGTATGCAATGGGTCTCGTCGATAAAGAAATTCTTGATAGAGCTGAAATGATTATGAGAGGAATTGAAGCAAAAGTGGAGGATAGGAAAGTTGTATTGCCGGCTCGTAATTCTGCCGCGGAAGCTCAGAATATGGGAAAAGGAAACAATGGTATATTTTGCGGTGCCTCAATTGAATTGAAAGATGGGACTCTGATTACCGGGCAAAATTCCCCTCTTTTGCATTCAGCCTCAAGTTTGATTCTTAACGCCACGAAATATCTTGCACACCTTCCGGATAATCTTCATTTAATTCCGGAAAATGTCATTGATTCGTTAACTTATTTGAAAAAAGATATATTGAAAGGAAGAATGGTAAGTTTGGATGTTGAAGAAACTTTGATATCCTTGAGCATAAGTGCAATTTCAAATACAGCAGCGAAAATGGCGGTTGAACATCTTAAGGATCTGAAGGGCTGCGAAGTTCATTTAACTCATATTCCGACGCCTGGAGATGAAGCAGGCTTGAGGAAATTAGAGGTCAATGTAACCACTGATCCGAATTTCCCTTCGAAACAATTATTTATGAGTTAAAAGCGGGGATGTTTATGAAAAAACAATTTTTGTTGATAATTATTTTATCGCAAATATTTTTTACCGAAAGTTATCCACAGGAGTATACTCCTTCAGATATTACTAAAGTAATATTATTAGGCAGCGGTAATCCGAATCCGGATCCTGAACATTCGGGCTGTTCGATAGCAATTGTTGTAAATGATATGTCATATATTGTCGATTTTGGACCCGGTGCTGTTAGACAAGCTTCTGCGATGTCTCCGCGCTATGGAGGAAATATCCCGGCATTGGCAGCAGAGAATCTCAAACGGGCATTTCTTACTCATCTGCATTCGGATCATACAACCGGATATCCCGATTTGATTCTTACTCCCTGGGTAATGGAACGTGATGAACCGTTAGAAGTTTACGGCCCGGAAGGAATTTCTGAAATGACGGAAAACATTTTGAAAGCATATCAAGAAGATATCAAATACCGGATTTATGGATCAGAGCCCGCTAATGATATCGGGTGGAGAGTTAACGCTCATGAATATGTTGAGGGGGAAATTTACAAGGATGAGAATGTTAAGGTAGAAGCATTTCATGTAATACATGGCTCCTGGCCGAATGCTTATGGTTTTAGATTTACCACACCTGATAAAGTGATAGTTATTTCGGGAGATGCTGCGCCTTGTGAGAATATTCTTAAATATGCCGAAGGAGCCGATATACTTATTCACGAAGTATATTATAAAAAAGGTTTCGATAAGAAGAGCGAAATTTGGAAAGAGTATCATGCAGAGCATCATACATCAACGTATGAGCTTGGTGAACTTGCGTCAATAACGAAACCGGGTTTGGTAGTTTTATATCACATTTTATTTTGGGGTGCTTCCGAACAAAATTTATTGGATGAAATTGAAGAAAGGTATAGTGGGAAGGTCATTGTAGGTTCTGATTTAGCCGTATTTTAATTTCAAATAAGTATGAAGAATTTTGCAAACATAATTGTCAAA
This sequence comes from uncultured Melioribacteraceae bacterium, assembly GCA_964554135.1. GTDB lineage: Bacteria > Bacteroidota > Ignavibacteria > Ignavibacteriales > Melioribacteraceae > CAZKNM01. Next base: position 637 of record CAZKNM010000062.1, on the reverse strand, counting down.
CTGATTGGAATAGCAGGACTGTTTTTAGTCATTTTCTTTTTTATTGGATCATTATTTATAAGTGATTATTATTTTATCATCTATTCTGGTGTCTCGATTATAGGGTTATTTCTTTTGTTGGTTGTTATCAATTTATTAGAGAAATATTTTTATTTAAGTCTTCCCAACCTTGATGACTCAAAAAGGTTTTTAAGATTTTTATTAAAATATGTCTTTCAAGTATCGGCTTATTCAGTTTTGGCGTTCCATTTTATTTTCTACCTACAAACAAGTGATTCCGCTCATATTTATTGTTTTGGTACTACAATTTGTATTATTGTTTTAATTAGGATTTATGAAATAATTAATCGAATCTTTTTCCCAATAGCAGGTGTGGATTATAAGTAAACGGGTATTGTGTGCTGTTTAGGGGGAAATCTTTTCTATTGTATTCAATAAAAATATTTCAAAAATTTGCATAGAGAGTTCTTAAACCGAGGGGGAACAATATGACAAAATCCAATTTATTTCTTTATTCCATTATTATTTCATGTCTATTTATTATTTCCTGCAGTAGCGACATACCTAAATTTTCAATGAGTGAAGTAGCATCTTCCGATCAATTATGGACGGGAGTTGCAGTGTCTGAAGAAGGTAG
>CAZKNM010000061.1:14625-18417 GCA_964554135.1 uncultured Melioribacteraceae bacterium | reverse complement strand
GTTATTTTTTCATTTTATCTGATATGCAGTCACGGATTATTAGATTATTCTGAATGTTCATAAACAAAAGTTAGTCTCAAAATAAAATAATATTCACATATTTAGACTCACTCAGTCTTCAAATTCGAATAACATACACTCCGGATAGCATAAAAAATTAACTAATATTTTGGAAAATTTATTCAGTTCTGAGGTAATGAAATGAAGAGTAAAGAATTCAATCCTTTCGGAATGGCGCAAGCCCAATTTGACAAAGTAGCAGAAATTTTAAAATTAGACGATGGAGCCCGTCAACTTTTAAGAGAACCGTTAAGAGAATATCATTTCCTAATCCCGGTAAGAATGGATGACGGAAGTGTGAGGGTATTTAAAGGATTTAGAGTACAGCATAATGATGCTAGGGGTCCGTGCAAAGGAGGTATTAGATTTCACCCGCAGGAAACAGCAGATACAGTGAAAGCCCTTGCGATGTGGATGACATGGAAATGTTCTGTTGTTAATATCCCTCTCGGTGGTGGAAAAGGAGGAGTTATTTGTGATCCTCATAATTTAAGTATGCGAGAGCAAGAACAAATATGCAGAGGCTGGGTAAGTCAAATGGCGAAAAATGTTGGACCGTTCAATGATGTTCCGGCTCCCGATGTAATGACATCTGCTCAGCATATGCTGTGGATGCTGGATGAATATGAGAAAATATCCGGATCTAAATATCCCGGCTTTATTACAGGTAAACCGGTTGGTATGGGAGGGTCATTGGGCAGAACCGAAGCTACCGGATATGGTGTTATATTCACTGTCCGTGAGGCTTTGAAAGAATTGGGATTAAAACCTGAGAACACCTCCGCAAGCGTACAGGGTTTCGGGAACGTTGCACAATATGCCATTCAGCTTTATAATAAAATGGGCGGAAAAGTTGTTTGTGTTTCCTGCTGGGACCAAAAAGACCAGACTTCATATTCGTTTATAAAAAAAGATGGAATTAATCTCGACGAACTGCTGAAGGTTACAGATCGTTTTGGAGGGATAGACAAAGAGAAAGCTAAGAAATTAGCATATGAAGTTGCCGACGGTGAAGCATGGATTGAGCAGGAAGTGGATATATTAATTCCGGCAGCTCTTGAGAATCAAGTGAATGGTGATAATGTGAATAAAATTAACAAGAAAGTAAAAATTATAGCCGAAGGAGCGAACGGACCTACCACTCCCGATGCGGATAAAGTGATTCATGAAAGAGGGATATTTTTAATTCCAGATTTTTTGGCAAATGCCGGTGGTGTTACATGTAGTTATTTTGAGCAAGTACAATGCAATATGAATTACTTTTGGGAAAAGGATGAGGTGCTTAGCAAACTAGATGTTAAAATGACCTCAGCCTACTTAGCCGTAAGTGAATTGGCTAAAAATAGAAATCTTTATATGCGTGATGCAGCTTATGTTATTTCGGTCAGTCGTGTTGCGGAAGCCTGCAAGGACCGAGGCTGGGTTTAAGAATTAATATATTGGATAATCGTTCTTTAACTAAACGCTGATTTAATTATTCTCCCGGTTATGAAATCATTGTATTGAATTCATAGCCGGGGGAGAAGTTTAATATGTGACCACGATGCGATTCTATAATATTAAAATTAGTAAAGAGGTTTCTCCTAAGTACAATAGAGTTATTTTTGAATCCTCCGGAGATTTCACTGCTGTAGGTAAAGACGCGTCAGGTGGTAAGGCAATCGATCTGCATTCATCAAAAAAATGCTTGAGGCCACACTACCTGAAATAAATTTAGAACTTAAGCAAAAATATCATTTCTTCCACAACTTATACGGTTTTCTAGTATCTTGTTTTTCAATTAGACATGATGGAAATTTTAATGTAGATTGGGAATGGCTGAAAGAATAAACATTCGGATAAATAGGGAATATGTCTAATATAATAAATACAGTCGCCTATGAATATTAAGTGGAAGGAAGAACCGGCAGGGGAGTAATGATTATATGACATCACAACAGAAAAGACCAATCGAAAAGTTAGTATTGGACCTGCATGAAAGAGCCAAGGAATTAAATTGTCTATATACGATTGAGGACAGTCTTAACAGGTCGGATATTTCTTTTCAGACTGCATTTCACACGGTGACAAATGCAATTCCTATGGGTTGGCAATTTCCGGACGTATGCAAAGCCAAACTTATCTACGGACAGGAAGTTTATAAGACTATGGAGTTCGAAGAAACCAATTGGTATTTATTGGAAGATATAATCGTTCAGGATAAGGTAGTCGGTGAAATATATGTTTATTATACGGAAGAAAGACCACCTGCTGAAATAGGTCCTTTTTTGAAAGAGGAAAAAAAATTACTCAGAATAATTGCTGAGAGATTGGCGCATTTTATTTTGCATCAGCAGTTGAAAAGTATGTTCTCCGAACTTGACAATGTTCGGCATAAAGTAGAAGGACAGGCAAAAGGAGATTGGCGGATCATTCTCGACATGATAAGAAAGACAGATCCCAATCTCTTTATGAGTATATTGAGAAAATTACTTCATCAGTTATGTTGGAAGGGAGTTGAAGAAGCGGAACTGCTTTTGAAAAATTCAATTATTTCTCAGAGAAACGATGAAGACGAACAGCACGAAGATGAAAACAGACCCCTAAAGCTTAAACGCATAAAAAACTACGATGAATATGTAGAAGCGATTTTAAAATTAACTGGGGAATTTCTTAGTGATGATGTAGTATTAACAAAAATTCAAAAATGGATTCAGGAAGATAAATCAAGTACTTTAGTAAAGATTGTCGAGAATCAGGAGACATCACTTACAGATATTGCCGATGCAATACGTAAGTATTATCATATGGCTCCGGAAAAATTTGAACTTTCACCTTCCACCATAAAAGGCTTACGGGTTTCTCTTCTCAGAAGATTCTTCACGGATCAATTGGATTTTATAAGCATTGCCAAAGAATATGTGAAATTGACCGATTTCTACAAGTTAATCGATAAAATGATTTTCCCAGCAGGCAGCCATGGCAAACTGGGAGGCAAGAGTGCAGGATTGTTTTTAGCCTATCATATCCTTCAGAAAAATGCTGATGAAATCCCGATTTTGAAAGATATCAAAATCCCAAAGACATGGTACATTGCATCGGATGGCGTTTTAAATTTTTTGCAGTATAATAACCTAGAAGAAGTATATGAACAAAAATATAAAGAGATAGATGAAGTAAGATTGGAATATCCTCACATTGTTCAGTTATTTAAAAGTTCGCAATTTCCCCCCGATATAGTAAAAGGTCTTTCAGTTGCATTGGATGATTTCGGAGATGCTCCATTAATCGTAAGAAGTTCCAGTCTATTAGAAGATCAGCTTGGAGCGGCATTCTCAGGAAAATACAAAAGTCTTTTCCTTGCAAATCAAGGGACAAAAAAAGAAAAATTAGAAGCGCTGATGGATGCGATTGCCGAAGTTTATGCTTCTACATTCAGTCCTGATCCTATCGATTACCGAGCTTCGAGAGAATTATTGGATTTCCATGAAGAGATGGGAATAATGATACAAGAAGTAGTTGGTAAAAAAGTCGGGCGTTATTTTATGCCGGCATTTGCTGGTGTTGCATTCAGTAATAATGAGTTCAGATGGTCGTCGAGGATAAAACGTGAGGATGGTTTAGTTAGACTTGTTCCAGGTTTAGGTACAAGAGCTGTCGACAGGTTAAGCGATGATTACCCCATACTTGCATCCCCTGGTCAACCTAATCTAAGAGTTAATGTTTCTGTTGACGAGACTATATATTATTCTC
>CAZKNM010000061.1:8048-14615 GCA_964554135.1 uncultured Melioribacteraceae bacterium | reverse complement strand
AAAAAATTGATGTCATAAATCTGGATACGAATCAGTTCGAAACTATTGAGATTAAACATTTGCTGCATGAGTTGGGAGATAAATACCCTTTAGTAAATGAAATTGTCTCTGTTGTGCATGGTACAATGATACGACAACCGGGTTTCGATACCGATTTTAAAAAAGACGAAGTTGTTGTTACTTTTAATGGTTTGCTTGCAAATACAAATTTTGTTAAGAAGTTTGATATGATACTCAAAGCATTGCAGGCAAAACTTAATACTCCTGTGGATATCGAATTCGCTGGGGACGGACAGGATTTATATCTTTTACAGTGTAGGCCTCAAAGTTTTTCGGGAGAAATAATTGCCGATTATATTCCCAAGGATATTCCTGCTGATAAGATGATTTTCTCAGCGCATAAATATATTTCGAACGGTAAAGTACCCGATATATCACACATTGTTTACATAGATCCGGAAAATTATACTAATCTGGAAGATCGCCAAAAGATGTTACAGGTGGGCCGAGCAGTTGGAAGATTGAATAAACTTCTCCCCAAAAGAAACTTTATATTGATGGGGCCAGGAAGATGGGGAAGTAGAGGTGATATCAAATTGGGGGTAAGTGTTACATATTCCGATATAAGTAATACTGCAATGCTTATAGAGATTGCAAAGAAGAAAGGCAACTATGTTCCGGACCTTTCCTTTGGAACTCATTTTTTCCAGGATTTAGTCGAGACTCATATTAGGTATTTACCTTTGTATCCTGATGATAAAGGAATAATTTTTAACAATAAATTTTTCAACGAATCGGAAAATATACTTGTACAAATCCTTCCAGAATATTCACATCTTGCCGATACAATCAAAGTGATAGATGTACAGAATTCGACAGAAGGATATATTTTAAAAATATTAGCGAATGCAGAAATTGATACTGCAATCGGTATGCTTTCTATCCCTACGATGGATACGGGAATCGAGAAGGAAAATAAAATATTCACTGTAGAACGCCCCAGCGATCATTGGCGATGGCGTCATAAGATGGCAGAAAAAATTGCATTGGAAATTGATGCCGATAAATTCGGTATAAAAGGAATTTATTTATTCGGCAGCACAAAAAATGCAATAGCAGGGCCCAGCAGCGATATAGATTTGATTGTTCATGTAAGTAGTTCCATTGAGCAGCTTGAGTGTCTAAAGCTATGGTTTAGTGGTTGGAGTTTGTGTTTGAGTGAAATGAATTATCTTCGTACTGGATATAAATCAGATGGATTGCTTGATGTACATTATGTTACAGATGAAGATATAAAAAATAAATCGAGTTATGCAGCAAAGATAGGCGCGGTTACGGATGCTGCAAAATCCTTGTTTATTCCCACTAAAAGTTAAATGATTATTCGGTCTGTGGTTTCCGGATTTTCCAATTCGAACTTCATAACACATAATTCCGGACCATCCCGAGAACCGTAGAAAGAAAATGTTTTTCTTATCCTTTCTTTCCAATTGCATGTAAGACGGGCTCAAGAAATCTTTATTTAAATTAGGATATGATTTAGTTTGCTTTGAGAACTAAGCAATACCATATGCCAGAATGTTTCCTCTTATAAGCACGTTTTGAGTTTTTTTTAGCATTTAGCAATTCAAACAACTTATTGTACCGGTCTAATATTCCGTGAAGGTCGGAAACAAATAAGCAACCAACCAATTTATTCTTATCTACTTTTTTATGTAAATCGAACGTAGAATTAAGGAATAATTATGCCAATAAAATGCCTTTCTTTAAAGTGAATAAGAAATTAACTTTGTAAAGTATTTTTTCAATATTTGGATAAAGATGATAATTATACTTGATTATGATAATGAAGAGACAAGTTTATTCAAATCCTTTTTGGAGCATTGGGGAATTATCAATCAGTTCAAGTTTACCCATCAGGAAAACGAAGTATGCCGGGCGGATAAAATAATACTGCCTGGTACGCGGGAAATAATAACTGCAGTTAAAAAATTGCAGGTACAGAACCTTTTTACTTTATTGAAGATGTTAAATAAACCTATGCTTGGAATCGGCGCCGGAACTTTATTAATGTGTGACTCGATAACCGGTTACAAGTTTCCTGGTCTGGGTTTATTCCCTCTTAATGTTGAAAGTGATTTTGAAATTAGTGAAGATATTTATGGTTTTCGTGATATCGAAATTTTAAAAGAATCAAAGATCTTTAAAAATGCTGTAATAAGTACTGAATATTATTTTGAACAAAGGCATTTTATACGACTTAATGATTTCAGCACATCAAAAATATCCACCTCAAAATATGATTTATCTTCTTCTCTTGAGAAAAGTAATTGTTACGGTGTTCTATTCAATATATATAAATCAGGTAAGAACGGAATACAGTTGTTGAAAAATTTTTTGGAATGAAATCTCGATAGTTCATAATTTTTAATCATGATACTTGAATGAACACTTTTATGTGAATGTGAGCATTTTTTCACTTTTATATAACCTTTACTCTCTGGAGGAAGCATGGAGAAATTGATTTACCTGGATAATGCAGCTACTACTTTCCCAAAACCTAAAGAAGTATATGATTTCATGTATGAGTTTTATCAAAAACATGGTGTAAATCCGGGACGCTCCGGTTATGATATGACGCTTGAAACTGAAGAAGTAGTTTTCGGAACAAGAAAAATGTTAACTAAATTTTTTAACGGTACTGATCCAAACCGATTGACATTCAGCTATAATGCAAGCGACTCGTTGAATATGATTATTCAGGGTATGGTGACTAAAGGAGACCATGTTATTACAAGTAATCTAGAACATAATTCCGTTTTACGTCCAATCTATCATTTGGAATATGATGGAGTTATTGAAGTTACTTACATACCTTTTGATAAAGATGGTTACGTCGATCCCGATGATATAAAGGAAGCTTTCAAGAAGAATACAAAAATGGTTATTATTAACCACTGCTCAAATGTAATAGGAACTATTCAACCGTTGAAAGGAATAGGTAAATACTGCAAAGAAGCAGGTGTGTGGTTTGCTGTAGATTCGAGCCAAACTGCCGGTGCCATTAAAATTGATGTAAGTGATATGAATATTGATCTATTAGCATTTACGGGTCATAAGTGTTTGATGGGTCCAACTGGAATCGGAGGATCGTATATTAGTGAGGACGTACCTATAAAAGGAACTAGGTTTGGAGGAACCGGAGTTCGCTCGGCCCATCGTTTTCACTTGGAAGAATTTCCATACAGAATGGAATGCGGAACGTTAAACCTGATTGGTGTAGCCGGTTTACATGCCGGTCAAAAATGGATTGAAAAAGAGGGGATAGATAATCTTCACAAAAGAGAAATGATGTTGTGGGATAAAATGAGAAAAGGACTTCAAGTAATAGACGGGGTAACGACTTACTGTGCGGAGAACACGAACAGCCATAATGCGGTATTAAGTTTTAATATTAACGGAATGGATTCCGGAGATGTCGGTACAATGCTGGATGTCGATTACAGCATTGCTTGCAGAACCGGTTTGCAGTGTGCACCACTTGTCCATGAACAACTTGGTACGGATAAAATTCACGGGACAGTGAGATTCAGCTTAGGTCCTTTTAATACGGAAGAACATATTGATAAAGCAATTGAAGCTGTAAGAGAAATTGCTTCGCTAAGGAAGTGAATTTTATCAAAAGAAAAAATTCTCCCGAAAGTGAAAATCTTCCGGGAGTTTTTCTTTATAAAAGGGGAATGTTATTCTTATTGCATTCAACAATGACTTCATCGGGCCAAATACTTGCCTGGGTTTCTCCTATGTGTACTTTTCGCAAGTAAAACATACATAAGCGAGATTGCCCGATACCACCTCCTATCGAAAGGGGGAATTCATTATTCAGCAATCGTTTGTGCCAAAGCAATTCTTTCCTTTCGAGTGTATTTGTCAACTCAAGCTGCCTGAGTAAAGATTTTCTATCTACACGTATTCCCATAGAAGAAATTTCATAAGCGGTTTTCAGTATGGGATTCCACACAATTATATCTCCGTTTAGTCCTTTGTAATCTTCAAATGTTGGAGTTGTCCAATCATCATAGTCCGGAGCTCTGTTGTCGTGAGGTTTACCGTCGGCTAGTGTATTGCCGATGCCGATGATGAAAACGGCTTTGTATCGTTTTGCTATTTCATCCTCTCTTTCCCTAGGAGACAAATGATGATACTCCTTTTGAAGATCTTCAGAATTAATAAAGGTTATTTGCTCCGGTAAAACAGGACGGATTTTGTGATAATGTTCGTAAATATAAAACTCGGTTCTTATTAAAACTGAATAAATTTTCTTTACAATTCTTTTAAGAAAATCTAAGTTTCTCTCATCATTACTAATTACACGTTCCCAATCCCACTGATCTACGTAAATAGAGTGAATGTTATCCAAAATTTCATCAGGCCGGATTGCATTCATATCGGTATAAATGCCGTAACCTTTTTTTATTTTCAAATCAGCAAGCATCATTCTTTTCCATTTAGCAAGAGATTGAACAATTTCAGCCTGTTGATTATTCATGTTCTTAATTGAAAAAGTAACCGGTTTTTCAATTCCATTCAAATCGTCATTAATACCGAGTCCGCTTTTCACGAAAACAGGTGCGGTAATCCTGCTTAATCTTAATTCCGATGCAAGGTTAATCTGGAAAAAATCTTTTATTTGTTTTATTGCTATCTCTGTTTGTCTAACACTCAAAATAGGTTTATAACTTTTAGGTAAAATCTTAGTATTCATATTATACTCCAATGTACAATTGATATATTAAATGGACTTTTTCTCGATAATGAGAGCATCGGCAACAATTTCAGCAATTGTTTTTACTTGTACACCTAGTTTATACTCCTGGTTTAAATTCATTATTTGATCAATACAATTATGACATGGGGTAACGACTATTTTTGCTCCGGTTTTTTGTATTTGATCTGCTTTGATTTTGCCGGCTTTAAGTCGTCTCTCGTTGTATTCGCTCATAGATAACTTTCCGCCTCCACCTCCGCAGCAATAGTTATCAATTCTGTTTGGAAGCATCTCTACAAAATTTTCGACTGTATGTTTCAATATATAACGCTGTTCTTCGATTATTCCACCTTGTCTAACCAGGTTACATGGATCATGCAGAGTAACAGCGGTTTTATTCCGAGTTGGGTCTAACTTAATTTTTTTGTGTTGAATATAATCGGCGATTAATTCGACTGCGGTAACCACATTAAAAGGATAAGCCTGTTCTATCCAATTCGGACCTTCCCACCTGATAGCACGTGAACCATGTCCGCACTCGGCTAAAACCAAGACTTCGGCACGAAGCTTTTGCATCTCTGAGTATAATCTTAAAGTTAATTCTTTGGCGCCTTTATCGTCACCGGAAAAGTAGGAGTAGTTTGTAACATCATAAGTATTTGTCGACAAAGTCCATTCTTCTTTTGCAGAGTAAAATATTTTTGCCATTGCGCTTATTGATAAAGGAAAGAATTTCGGTTCGCGGGGATTTAAGGTATACATAACTCTTTTACCGGCAATGTCTAAAGGTATAGAGGCATTTTCATCATCGACTTCCATTCGTAAGTCTTCTTCCAGCCATTTTAACGTTTCGATCAGTTCTTGAAGTGGAATACCCATGTTATTTCCGGTCTTTATTGCTGCATCAACTGTCGATTGAAGTCCTTTGGGAACAAGATTCATTTCCTGAAGCATTGAGCGGCCTGTCCTGACAAGAAAGGGAATATCAATGCCGATTGAACAATGTAATGTACACCGCCCGCACATAGTACAGGCTCCAAACAAAACATCAACCATCTCGGCGATTATCGAATCGTCCAAATCCTTTGCACCCACTAAGCCTGGGAATATTTTTCCCGCTAAAGTATAATAGCGGCGGTAAATGCTGCCAACAAGGTCAACCTTTTTTGCCGGAATGAAATTGTCTTCTCCCAAGGCGAGATAATAATGGCATGAATCGGCACATAATCCGCAGTGAACACAACTGTTAAGATAAGTCTGCAGTTTTCCGGTTAATTTACTTTCAAATAAATTGAGAGATTTATGTTGTCCTTCCGTTAATGTTTGTTTTTTTTGCATATCGATCACCAATTAGGCGGCCAAACTCCGCGCCTTCCAAAAAAGAACGCAAGATGAATTCTTGATGTGAAAAAATATACTGAATGCCGAAGTTTCCCTAGCGGTATATAAAGAAATAGAATTGATGCATAAATAAACAGAAAAGGGAACGAATGATTTGTCATCAAATTAACAAGTGTAACAAAATGAAATCCTGTTACCAAGATGTTGCTTATATAGTCGTCGGGATTAGAGAGACGGCGTAAATTGGATTTAACAATTCGCTTAATAAATATTGAAAGACCGCTTATACCTGACACTAATAGAAAAATGATTAAAATATTTTCGATACTACTGGGAAGTGAGATATCGAAGAAATTAAGAAAAAGTAAAATGAAACTAATAAATGTACCTATATGAAATAAAATTCCAACAGTATAAGTAGGCAAGTGGAGTTTATTTCATATAGGTACATTTATTAG
>CAZKNM010000061.1:0-8038 GCA_964554135.1 uncultured Melioribacteraceae bacterium | reverse complement strand
TTCCTTCTTTAAGGGAGACATTGCAGAAGTAAATGAATATAGAATTGCAGGTCCGACTTTTCCAATTGGTTTGGAAAAATCTTTGGTTAGTCCGAGAAAGACTATGCGTATAAAATGATATATGCATGAGAGGAAGCACACTCCGAAAGAAATTAAAAGTATTAATCGATATATTGTCATGAAATATTCCTGTTACACACATCCATCAGGTTTTGGCAGGCCTGCAATTCTGCAAGCACCTCTTGCGGGACCTGCTGGAAATAACTGATATATCTCTCTCAACTTCAAACCTGTATGTTGACATACATTTCGTACCATAGGAGCCATTTCATTTTCTTTCCAATGGTTTCTAATGAAATTAATTACTGCCCAATGATTCTCGTTTAATTTACCTGTGCCATCGGTTTGTGCAAAAAGACGAGCAACATCTTCATTCCAGATTTCCGGATTTTGAAGGAAACCGTCTCCATCCACTTCAAATTCATTTCCTTCAATTTCGATTATCGGCATACAAAATTCCTCCCAAATGTGTTTGTGTTCATAATATCTCAATTTATTTCAAACCAATCTACAATGTTTTTCCCTTGATCTTCTTTTGTCTTATGCGCGAATTCATTTGTATTAGGAGAATAGTTATAATCTGCTCCCCAGTCATGACCGTTTTTTACTGTTTCTTCAATAGCATTCATGCAATAGTTTAGTTCTTCATCGGTCATAGTCGGATGTAATGATAAACGTACCCAACCTGGTTTATCTGATAAATCACCTTTATCTATTAAATCAGTAATTTTTTTCGATCTGGTTGGATCAACGTGTAAAAGATAATGACCGTAAGTACCGGCACAGGAACAACCTCCTCTTACTTGAATTCCGAATCTATCATTCAATAATTTCACGATCAAATTATAATGAAGGTCTTCAACATAGAAGGAGAGAACACCAAGCCTGTCTTCAATTTCGTTAGCTAGAAGATGAATATTTTTTATTTCACGGAATTTTCCGAAGAATTTCTTGAGAAGTTCTTCTTCACGAGCAAGGATATTTTTCACACCCATCTCTTCTTTTAATTTTATTGCCAATGCGGCTTTGATAGCTTGCAGAAAACCTGGAGTTCCACCGTCTTCACGAGCCTCTATATCTTCAACATAACTATGACCGCCCCAAGGATTTGTCCAGGTGACGGTTCCTCCTCCCGGATGGTCAGGTACGTTTCTGTCATATAAATTTTTATCAAAGATTATTACACCTGCAGAACCAGGACCACCTAGAAATTTATGAGGTGAAAAAAATATTGCGTCGAGTTTTTCTACTTTACTTTCCGGATGCATATTAATATTTATATACGGTGCAGAAGCAGCAAAATCAATAAAGCATAATCCGCCATTTTCATGCATAATTCTCGAAAGTCTATGATAATCAGTTTGAATTCCTGTTACATTTGAACAAGCGGTAAAAGCGCCTATTTTTAATTTTCTATTTCTGTATTTCTCAAGCAATAGTGGTAACTTATCATAATCTATAAGACCGTTTTTATCGGGTTCAATAACATTGACGTCGGCAATTGTTTCCAACCATGAGGTATGATTTGAATGGTGTTCCATGTGTGTAAGGAAAACAACAGGTTTATCATCATCATAAATGTCAAAACATGGTTTACATTCCTCGCTAGTTTTTATCCCGAGAATTCTCTGAAATTTATTGACGACGGTTGTCATACCTGCACCGGCAGTAATAATCACGTCGTCGGAACCAGCGTTTACGTGTTTTTTTATTATTTCGTGCGCAGTTTTGTAGGCACGTGTCATGGTTATTCCTGTAATGCTATTCTCAGTGTGGGTGTTGCCTACGAATGGCCCGAATGTTTCGGCTATTTTCTTTTCGATAGGATTATATAGCCTGCCGCTGGCTATCCAATCTGCGTAAATTATAATTTTTTTTCCATAAGGAGATTGGAATGTTTTATTTATGCCGACAATATTTTTTCTGAATCTGGAAAAATATTTCTCTAATACATCCATATCTATTGCATTTTTTAGTTTGAAATATACTAATGTTCTTGAAATAAATACTCCAAAATATTATTGCGATGAGAATAAAATTGCTCGATATTGTTCAAGTATTATAATCAAATATTATTCGTAACATTGTAGATTCTTTATTAGTCATTATTTTGTATATAAAACCAAAACGACCAAACTAATTTTTCTTAAAAATTTTTAAGAGGAGGGAATCAGTTGGTTGAGATAAAAGCAGTCGAAACAAAAAGGGAGTTAAAAACATTCATAAATTTCCCTTTTACGCTTTATTCTGGTAATAAATTTTGGGTTCCACCGCTTAAATTTGATGATATGAATACATTGCGGAGTGATAAGAATCCTGCATTTGAATTTTGTGAAGCGAAATATTGGCTTGCATATAGGGGTGGAAAAGTTGTAGGTAGAATAGCAGGTATTCTAAACCATCGATCAATCGAGAAATGGAAGGATAAATCTGTCCGTTTCGGATGGGTTGATTTTATTGATGACCAAGAAGTCGTAAGAACTTTATTTGATACACTTGAAAATTGGGCCCGAGAAAAAGGAATGGAATCGGTTCACGGACCTCTTGGATTTACAGATATGGATCCTGAAGGTATGCTGGTTGAGGGATTTAACGAGTTGGGGACACTGGCTACTATTTATAATCACTCATACTATCCAATGCATCTTGAAAATTTGGGTTATACAAAAGATGTGGATTGGGTAGAATACGAAGTAAAAACACCTGAAGATATTCCCGAGAAAGTAGAAAGAATTGCTGCTGCCGTTTTAAAACGTTACAATTTAAGATTGTTAAAAGTAAAAAAGAAGAAAGAATTATTATCGTATGCTCATCAAATTTTTCATTTGATTAATGATGCATATAAGGATCTTTATGGTTTTGTAACCTTGACAGAGAAACAAATTGACTCTTATATTAAACAATATTTTGGATTCATAATTCCCGATTATGTTCCGGTTATTGTTGATAAGGATGATAAGGTAGTGGCTTTCGGTATTACAATGCCATCATTATCTAAAGCTCTTCAAAAGATTCAGGGCAAATTATTACCATTCGGATTTATCCATATATTGAAAGCTATGAAGAATAATGAACTGGTTGATTTTTATCTTACTGCTGTACGACCTGATTACCAGGATAAAGGTGTTAATTCGATTATGATGTATGAAATGAACAAAGTTTATCTGAAATATAAAGTTAAACGAGTAGAGACAAATCCGGAATTGGAAACTAATGTTAAAATTCAAGCTCAATGGAGATTCTACGAAAATAGGCAGCACAAACGGAGGAGATGTTTTAGGAAACATTTATAAGAATTTGGGATTCTATCGAGATAAAAAAACCTCACTCTTTATCGTAGGGATCCAAAGGAGTGAGGTTTAATTTTTATGGCGAGATTTAACCTAAGTATACTTTTAGATTTTTACATCTAGAAGAATGTCGTAACCTAACTAATGCTTTTTCTTTAATTTGTCTTACTCTTTCCCTTGTTAGATTTAACATTTCACCAATTTCCTCTAGAGTAAGAGAGTTTTCACGGCCAATACCGAAATAAAGACGAAGTACTTCTGCTTCTCTTTCAGTTAAAGTAGCAAGAGATGATTCTATATCACGCTTTAAAGATTCTTTAATCAAATCCACATCCGGTGCAGCCTGCTGATTGTTAGGCATAATATCCAATAAGTTGTTTTTACCGTCTTCACCCTTTTTGAGAGGGGCATCAACAGAGATGTGGTTGCCTGAAATTCTTAAGGCATAATCTACTTCTTCAACATTCATATCTAACTGGACGGCAATCTCATCTGTAGATGGAGTTCTTTCTAATTCTTGTTCTAATTGATTAGCTACTTTTGCAATCCTGTTCAATGCTCCTATTCTATTTAGAGGAATTCGTACCATTCGAGATTGATCGGCAATAGCCTGCATAATAGATTGTTTTATCCACCAAACGGCATAAGAAATAAATTTAAATCCCCTAGTCTCATCAAATTTTTGGGCAGCTTTAATAAGTCCTAGGTTACCTTCGTTTATTAAGTCAGTTAGAGGAAGTCCTCTGTTCTGATATTGTTTGGCAACGCTGACGACAAATCTTAGATTAGCTTTAGTCAGCATATCAAGAGCAAGTTTGTCACCTTTTTTGATCTTTGAGGCTAACTCTATTTCCTGTTCAGGAGTTATTAGATCAACTTTACCGATTTCCTGTAAATATTTATCTAGGCTCTGGCTGTCTCTATTGGTAAATTGCTTCGTGATCTTCAATTCGCATCATCTCCTAAAAATATTTCGCGAAAAATAAGACGTAATCGAAATAATTACGTTCATATTGAATAAAAATTTCGATGTGGTACGGGGGATACTTACATCTTTTCGTCTATTTAAATTTGGCGAGGCTATTTTTTACCTAAAAAATTTAGAAATCATGTCAAATAAACGATAAAAACGCCTAATTTGTTCCCAAAATTCTTATAAATAAATTAATATTATTAAATAAGCCGATTTTAAGTTAAAAATCGAAAAATTTTAACCAAGGAATATAAATAAATTCCTAGTAAAAGTAAATTATTTTGTGCTCGCAACTTTTAATAAGATATTTTCTATCGCATCCTTTAATGCATTTTTAGGTAATGCTCCTTGTGCCATTTGTGGTTTTTCGTCAATAGGTATAAACAATAGAGATGGTATGCTTCTTATGCCGAATACACCCGCTAACTCCTGCTCAATTTCGGTATTTACTTTATAAATGTTTATTTTCCCCTCATACTCTTGGGCTAATTCTTTTAATATTGGGGCTACCATTTTGCATGGTCCGCACCAATCAGCATAAAAGTCGATTAATGCCGGCAGCTCACCTTGGAATTTCCATTCCTGGTTCTGTTCATAATTGAATACTTTTTCTAAAAAGGTGTCTTTAGTTAAATGTTCTGTCATTTTATTCCTCCTTTTAATAATTCTTTATGGATTTGATGCTTTCAGCTTATTATGGATTCAGAGGATAATACATAAATTATTTTGTCAATACTATAAATACATAATTGATATAAATTCTTGCATTTATTAAGTTGAATCCAATTTAGTTTCATAGAATGATTTTGTACTTGATTATTGAGGCAACCAATGAAAACGGTTTTTATTCTATCTTTAAGCTCTTTTTTATTAGCAGCGTGTTATGAAAATATTTCTCGTGAAGCAGAGATTATACATGAGAAAATTTTGACGGTTGATACTCATACAGATACACCACTCCGTTTAATGGAAGGAGATTATAATCTGAGAGAGAGGAACGATCCGTCTGGAATAGAAGGGAAGATTGATTTCCCCAGAATGAAAGAAGGAGGATTGGATGCAATATTCTGGGCTGTTTTTGTTTGGCAAGGTGCGCGTACAGATGAAGCCAATAAAAGAGCAACAGAAGAAGCACTTGACATTATCACAAAGATTAAAGAGGAAGTTAATAATAATTCGGATCTAGTGGAATTAGCAGTTAGTCCTTCAGATGCCTATAATCTGAATAGAAAAGGTAAGAGAGCTGTTTACATCGGTATGGAGAATGGATATCCTGTCGAGAGTGATATTAACTTGGTACATAAATTTTATGATTTGGGAGTAAGATACATTACACTATGTCACTCTTCGAATAACGATATTTGTGATTCATCTACTGATCCGAAAGGACCCGAGCACAACGGTTTAAGTGAGTTTGGCAAAAGAGTTGTTAAAGAAATGAATCGGTTGGGAATGATAATCGATGTTTCTCATATGTCTGACAAATCTTTTTTTGATGTGATTAGCTTGTCCAAAGTCCCGGTTGTTGCAACACATTCATGTACGCGTTCTCTATGTGATCAGCCAAGAAATATGACGGATGATATGATCAAAAAGCTGGCTGAAAAGGGGGGGGTAATACAGGTTACATTGGTCAGTAGTTTTATTAAGACAATGGAATCGAATCCGGTACGGGATTCGATATTTTCAGAACTCCACAAAAAATTTGGCAATATTGATTCTCTTTCTGATGACGAAAAGCGAAAAGCTAGAGTAGAATGGATGAAACTCGAAAATAAATATCCACGCAAACTGGCAACCGTTTCGGATTTCGTTGATCATATTGACCATGTGGTTAATTTAGTCGGAGTTGATTATGTAGGAATCGGTTCCGATTTTGACGGCGGTGGTGCATTAAAAGATTGTTTCGATGTCAGTGAAATAAAAAATATTACAGTTGAGCTTCTTAAGAGAGGGTATTCGGAAGAGGACATTCGAAAGATATGGGGTGGTAATTTTATGAGGATTTTTAAGGAAGTTGAAGAGAGGACGAAACTAAAAATAAATTAATGGATTGATTATTTTTGAATTAACTTTAAAAATTATATTTTTGTTGCCGAAAATATTCTTGGAGTAGACAAAATGAAAATCAAACCTTTATACATATATATTTCTTCCATTATTCTTGTTGTGATAATAGTTGTTGTTTTTACTACAATTAATTCAAATAGTGAAATGCCTGCAGTTGCTGATCAGCAAATGCCACAGGATGATGTTCACAAAGGATTACAATCACCATCTTCAGGAATGCCTTCTAAGGTTAATGTAAGTCAAGATATTATAACAAAAATGGAAACATTAAAAAAAGAAATTGAGCAAAATCCAAATGATACTTTGAAAGTACGTGAATATGCCGATTTTTTGGGTATGGCTCACAAACCTCAAGATGCTGTCAAACTTTATAATACAATATTGAATAAGGATCCTAAACGTATAGATATTTATTTAAAACTCACCCTTCTTTATTATACACAACGCGATTTAGATCGTGCTGAAGAAAGCACAAAAACTATCCTAAAATATGACAGTCAAAATTTAGAAGCTCTCTATAATTTGGGTGTTATTTCAGCCGCGAAAGGTGATAAAGAAGAAGCAAAAGAAATTTGGAACAACTTGATAATCAAACATCCTAATACACAAGCCGCAAATTTTGCTAAAGAGTCTCTGGAAAGGTTAAAGTAATTATTCGGTTTTTAATTTCGAGATTTCTTTTTTCAAATTATTTATATAAGCATCTATTCTATCAAGGACTCGTTTGTATAAATCTTTTATTAATTCGACTTGGGCTATAGCACTGTTATCTTTTTTAATCATGCTTTTCAGTTTATCGAATTCTCTTTCTGTAGAATATTGTTCTCGTATTTTTTTAAAGAAATTAGAAACTTCTAAGAGCACATTATATTTAGAATCAGAAACCATTTGATTTTGAGCTATATATAGTTCGTCACATAAACGGTGTATCTCATCATATTTCTTTTTAAGATCTTCATGAAGTAAGGTATTCTCTAAAGCTATTGCAACAGTAGAGGCAATAGCAGAGAAGAAGAATTCATCGTCACTATTAAAAAAACCGTCTTTTTTATTCAATACTTGAAATGCACCAAGAATTTCCCCTTGCAGATTTTTAAGAGGGACACAAATCAAATTTCTTGTTGTAAAACCTGTTTGTGAATCGATTGTTCTGTTAAATGAAGGATAACCGTAAGGATTGTCTGTTCTTATTGTCTTTTCAGTCGATACTACTTCACCAGCGATTCCTGTATCTTTAGGAAATCGTATTTCTTTTTTTTCAAGTCCAGTTCCTACTCTTGACCATAATTCACTAGTTTTATTATCCAGTATAAATAAAGTAGCTCGTTCAGCATTAAGAGCGTCAGTAGCTATTTTTAAAATTGTATTTAGTAATTTCTCGAAATCTGTAACAGATGTTAGACTTCTTGATATTTCATAAAGAAAAGATAACTTTTTATTTTCGAGGGGTTTTACGCTTTTTTCATCGTTAACGCTTGTTTTATCTTTTGCTTTCTGTATAACATCGTTTACAGTTGAAGATAGTTTCTCTAAGGTTAATGGCATCGATATGAATTCGGAAACATTATCTTGGAAAACCAAACTCTTCGTATCATGAAAGTACTCCGATATAATTACAATAGGTATTTTTTTATTTAACAGTCTT
>CAZKNM010000060.1:0-18502 GCA_964554135.1 uncultured Melioribacteraceae bacterium | reverse complement strand
TGAAGAGTATTTCCTGAGCCATTGATAGCAGCATCTGTGCCGTTGTTAAAGTAAGCGATAGTATTTTCCACCAGCGATGAATTCCATGTTCTAATACCTGCGCCGGATGGAGCGGTGTTGTTAACAAACGTACAATTTTGAACGGTGCCTATTGTCCAAATATTGATACCGCCGCCGTATTGTCTTGAGGTATTTTCATAAATTAGGCAACCGCGGACGGTTCCTCCCGATAACAAACGAATGCCTCCGCCGAATCCCGTTGATCCGTTATCGGCATTATTTCCGGTGATTATACAATTTTGAACAAGTCCGTTGTTTTGGACAGCCACACCCGCACCGTCGCGCGCCTGGTTGTTGGTGATGTAACAATTTATAACCGTACCGTTGTTGTAGATGTTTACACCACCGCCGAATCCTCCGTCTTGTGCGCTCGGATTAAAACCGTTTGTAATTGTGAAACCGTCGATTACGGCATCGGTATGATTAAGATAGAAACAACGGGTTACATGGTTACCGTCAATTATCGAGGATGCAAATCCGTTGAGGCTGCGGAGTGTAATTCCTTTAGCGATCGATACGTTGGTGGTAAGAACATATGTTCCATCGTCAACGATTATTAGATCTCCGGTACTTGCATAGTTGACAGCCGTTTGAATGTTTGTTGCAGCCGTTGCCAAACTGGAATACGGCGGACTGCCGCTTCCGCTCAAAGATACATACAGTGTGTTTTGAGCGAAGATATTTAATGTAGCAATTAAGAAAAATATGAGAAAAGTAAAATTAGTTTTTCTCATTTGGCCTCCTTATTTAGTTATTATTACTTATATATCAAAAAAACGCGTAATTACTCGTCAGCAGACAAAACTGCTTACCGAACAGTCTGCACCGATGCTTTTATATTTTTTCAAAAGCATATTCCTCCCTATTTTGTTACTTCCAATACAAATTAATTACTTCCGTTTTTCCCATTATCCTTCAAAAGGAAAACAGTTATGCACCGGAAATAACGGGTAATTGTTTGGTCGCTATGTTTGTTGTTCTTCTGTTCTTATAATCCAAATCTCCTTAAAAAATTATTACTATCAGCGTTGGGGAAGGGGCAATTGAAATGCCAAACAGATGCTACCTGTTTATATATATTAAGAGGGACTGCGGAAGGCGGATATTGACGTGTATCAAATTAAAAAAAGAGACGGATATTTTGAGTCACATTGCAATTACAATTTAAGAAGCGCCACGTTTTCGATGTGGTAAGTGTGTGGAAACATATCGACGGGTTTTATCTTGATGAGTCTATATCCGAAATCAACCAGTAGCTTTATATCTCTTACCTGTGTTGTTGGATTGCAACTGATATAAACGACCTTTTTCGGTCTGAGATCAATAATATCTTGAACCGTATTCTGGTGCATTCCGCTGCGCGGCGGATCTGTTATTACTACATCGGGGAGACTGAGTTTTTTCATTTTTGAATTCGGCAAAATGGACTTGTTCAAATCAGCCTGTATGAACTCCACATTGTTTACATTATTCAACTCAAGATTGATTTTTGCATCAGCAATTGCCGAGACAACGGTCTCGAACGCATATACTTTTTCTGCATTACCTGAAATGTAGATAGCAATGGTACCGGCACCGGAATAAAGATCGTATATAATTTCCTTAGCGTTAATCTCTGCGAATTCTAAAACTGTTTGATATAGGTTTTTTGCCTGCAGCGTATTTGTTTGAAAGAAAGAGTTGGCACTGATTCTAAATTTATATTCTCCTATAGTGTCGTGAATATAACCGTTGCCGTATTCAACCTTTTCGTAATCACCTACAGCCACTTGAGATTTCTTAATATTAATATTGTTAACAATTGTGGTGATTGTCGGAACAGTTTTTAATAACTCCTTTCTATATTCAGTCATTATCGGTTTATTGTATTCCGAGGTGACAAGGTTTACCATCAAATCTTCTGTGCCGTGTGATTTTTTTATGACAAGGTTGCGCAGATAACCTGTGTGTGTATCCGTTGAATAGATTGACGTACCTCGAGATTTGAAGAATTCACGGGTGAAATTTAAAATTGTCATAAACTCTCCCGAACACAAGTGACACTCGGTAATATCGAGGACCTTATCGAAAATTTTCGGAATGTGTAAGCCTAAGGCAAACGAGCGATCTGCGATTTCCTTGCCGGATTTTATTTCGTCCTCGGTCAGCCACCTTTTTGCAAAAGAAAATTCCATTTTATTTCTATAATGGAAAATTTTTTCGGACGGAACAATCGGCAGGATTTCAAAATCCGAGAAGCCCCCCATTCTTTTAAATATATCAATCACCTGCGCTTCTTTGTATTTGACTTGAACCGCATATTTCAAATCTTGTGCTTTGCATCCTCCGCACACGCCGAAAAATTTACACTTCGCAACGATCCTTTCATCCGAATGGGAGAGAATTTCTACAACCTTAGCTTCGGCATATGTCTTTTTAACTTTTGTAATTTGTGAAATTACCCTGTCTCCCGGGTAGGAGCCGTTTACAAAGATTACAAACTTCTGTGATGGGTCACCCTTATCAATTCTCGCCACCCCCTTTCCTTCAAAGGCATAACTTTCAATTTGCAGTTCTATTTGATCTCCCTTTTTCAACCGTTCTCCTTCCGAAGTAAAAGAGTTTTAAAACCGACGAACCGATCTCCACCCTGCTTTAGATAAACGTTGCTCTCATGACTGATTTTGTTTAGCAGTTTTTTAAAATATTTCTTTTCCCTTTCGCGCAACAGTATTTTTTCATCGTTTAACATGATAAGATTATAACCGTAATATTCTCTTAAGGTGTCTGATAAATCTTGCTGGTAAATTATTTTGAAGCCTCGCTGCCGATAATACTCTGTGAGATCTTCTGTAAAAAGAGGATCAAGCTCCGAAGAAGAGAAAACATTTTCAATGAATGTCGGCACATCCCTTTTCAGTTTTGTAATTTCCCCAACGCAGAAGTAACCGTCGTTTTTCAATATTCTTTTGATTTCCATAATGATTATTTTGCGTTTTAGTGATGAAACAGAAGCTTGCGCGTAAATCAAATCGAAGGAATTATCGACATAGTCGGTCGAGTCAAGCACCATCATTTTTATATTGATGTTTTTGTTCTTGTCAAGCAGCATATTTGCGATTAGCAATGAATCCAGGTCTTCCACGATTAATTCAATCGACCTGCCGGCTTCAGCACCAAATTTTTCAGAAACTCTTTCGCTTCCCGATCCCATAACTAAAATAGATAGACCGGAAACATTAATTGTGTTGAGTAATAAAGACAGTTGTTTGTCGGTGCCGGGTAGAGCGATAAAATTTTTCGTAGTGTTCATTTCAATAAAATCATTTTCTTAACATTGAAAAAATTTGACGATTGTAATTTATAAAAATATACCCCGCTTGATAGACTCCCGCCTTCAAAATCGATCTCATAATATCCGGGCGGTTTTTCTTCATCCAAAATATTTATAACAAAGTTACCAAGAGAATCGTAAACACTCAGACGAACAGGGATTGTGTATCGACCGTTGACCTCCGGTATTTGAAATTTTATTTTCGTCGTAGGATTAAAAGGATTTGGGAAGTTTTGTTCAAGTATAAAATTGTCAGGAATAACAAATCCGGTTTTTTTATCAACACCGGTTACAAGCGGTAAATTGAAATCTGCGACGATCGGCAGGTGATCTGAGACTAAAGAAACATCGTTGTATGCCAGGCTATATTGCACCAATGTGTCGTTGGGCATTTCCATTGTGAATAGAGCGTAGCTGTTTTTTAATTCCAGAACGGATCCGGAATAAAAAATATAATCGAGTCGTCCCGGGCAATAATCGCCGGTTTCATTATAACTTGTGAATGTCATCGGTAAATTTGTGGTGTATGGTTTTGCATCTTCGAATGATGTCGTGTCCCAATCCGGGTTGAAGTCTGTGCCGTAATAATTGTTTTCGAAAATGTCGCCTGTTAAAATCGTCTGTCGCTGCCGGGCGGATCCCACGAAATTCATGTCACCCATTATAATAATAGGAATGTTTGTGTTGATTGTTAAATCGCCTCCGGGTTGTTTTGCTTCGCGGATGAATTGCATGATTGCATCTACTTGAGCCTGTCTTCTTGTTTCATTCTCATTACCGCTGCAGCATTTGGGATGTGCAAGAATTACCAAGAGATCTGATTCATATTTCGGTCGTAAGTTTAATAGAAAAGCTCCGTTTTTCATATTGTCGGTAAAGTTGGAAATCGAGTAGCTGCCGGTTATGGGAAATTTGCTTAACAAGACAAGATCATAACCCGCTTTTGCATTATACCATTGGGATGATGGTGCCGGTGAAATGAAAGATGAAATCTGTGTTGCGGTTTCCTGCGACGTGTGACCGTAGATTTCAACCAAACCGATAATGTCCGGCTCAATCGCTTTAAATATTTTTTCGAAACGCGGAATTCTATCCTGGTCGAATATCCCGTCGATCTGAACATTGTTTTGAAAAATTCTTTCCGTGTTGTAGGTAAGTATCCTGAGTAAAGAAGGATTTTGTTTTTTGATTGCATATTCGGGCAGAGGTGGGAGAAGTATGTTTTTAAAATTGTATTCTACACCCCCGTCTACGTTAGGAAGTCTGTCACCAACCGTGCTGTTTGAAATTAATAGCAGCTTTATTGTTTGACTAGTAAAGAGAGGTTGACCTAAAAGTAAAACATTCTTTTTTATTGCGACCTCAAATTGATTTGAAGAAACAGTCGGCGATACAACAAGTTCGATATCGGCATGCCGAATTGTAGAAAAGCTGCCATTCAATCTAACGGTCCCCGATCGAATGCCGAATGAAAATTCCAACTCAGAGCCGACGCCGAATATATTACGTCCGGTTGCCTGGTTATTATCGGTATCGATGTATAATGTTATTGCGTTGTCTTCCGCAATGATCGCTTCATCGGCAATTTGAAATCTAATGAACAAATAATGATCGTCGTTATTTGCCCATAGAGTAAGAAAGTCGTGTTCGCCTGTATCATAATCACCTTGTGTGTCTGTATATAGTAAATCGTTATCTGTCCAGTCGGAATAATTTTCATCTAGAAGAATTCTGCCGTTTTGCGGAAAGACGAGCGTCGAGAAAATTAATAGCAAAATTGTTATCGCCTGCTTCATTTTTGATTCGATTATTTTTATTATAAATGTAATGAACTTTTTGATTCTATTCTTGTCTTTAAGTGAAGTGAAATTGCGAGTTTTATGAAGGTATTGGAGTAAAAGAATTTCTATTTTGTTTAAGGAGAAGCTTTCCCATTGTATAAGATTTCGGTGATTTGAACTGCAGGATTTTAACTCAGGGCGGTACGGAGATCACTTTTCCTGCCGGACATTTGGCATTTTATCCTCTTCCCCAGTAAGTTGATATTAAATGCCGATTGTTCGTAGTTAAAGGATCAATTGTTTGGATGTACTAAAACGATACGCGGAACTTAGCAGGATTGATCAAACTAACCGGAAGTTTCTAACAGAAGATAAATCGGCCACCGACTCCTAAATTCATAATGCTGGAGTTATTGCAACTTCAGGCGATTCTGCTCTAACATGTACGGCGAGACAGTCTATTATTGCACACACACTGACAGAATTTCGCCATTCGATGTGAAATGAAAGATTCGAATAAATTACTATTGTAGTCGAAATGATGTGATTAAAATTATTCAAGACTTAAAATTATTGGATAACTGACGGTACTCAAAAAAATATGATTATTAAGTAAAGAAAGTAAAGCGATAACGAAGTGTTTGAAATTTTCTCTTTGTTTATATTCGTAGCGTTTTTACTAATGTTTGGACGAAAAAGAGAGGAACCGGAGATCAGTGTTGAACAGAATAAATTAACTCAACAGGCAATTAAAGTGATAGATCCGTGGATTTGTCCGGCGAATATGGGTACAAATACCGCTCAATATTTCAAAGTCTTCAACGGAACATTGCAAGACAATACTCTTTTCTCTATTGATTCAGAATTGGCAAACATTGTCTAGACACACGAGACCTATCAAAAAGGCACAGATGTGATGGGAATGCGCCATGTTGACCTTGTGACGATACAGGTCGAGGATATAATTTTCTTTTCGCAACAGAATCTTCACATGATGTTTATTTGTTTGAGACAAGATTTAGCTGTTGGAGATCCCGGAGAGGTTGTCTTGTTTTTTAGAAGTGTTGGAGAGTTAAAGGTTAAAGCAGTCGTCAAGGGTCAGCCGGTTGAATCTATGGAAATGATATAAACAGTGTAGAAAGATGCAGGCGGTTCCTGTAATTTAGAGAAGCGGTAGCGGCGAGAAATCTTAGTTCAAAAATTCCTAGCCCCGACTTTAACACCGGGGCTTCAGAATGACTAACTAATAAACATCATCATTTCAATAACAGCATTGCTTTTGTATGTGAATAATATCCTGCCTCAAGTCTATAGAAATAAACTCCGCTTGTAAGGTTGGCTGCATCGAAGTTGATTTCATGGCTGCCGGCCGGTTGTTCTTCGTTTACAAGAACAGCAACTTCATTGCCGAGCGAATCATAAATTTTCAACGTTACGTTGACCGCTTCAGGCAGTGTGTAGCTTATGGTTGTAGACGGATTAAAGGGATTAGGATAATTCTGGTTTAGAGCGTATTGTTTAGGCACTTCTTCATCAGAGTCTGCATTTGTCGCAGGATTAAGGATATTTACAATTTCAACACCCTCATATTCTACGAGTACTTCCTGACCTGTAGTCGTTAAAGCCATTCCGTTATCGATAATTACCTGTCCCTCTGCATCGAAGTTTAAGATGTCGGCATTTAACTGTAAGCCGCAGACAATCCTTCGGGTAAAGTTGGGAATTCCCTTTAGAGTAATTTCATCGTCTTGAGGAGTACCTGTAAGACTTTCAAATTGACCGTTTAGTCTAAGATTGTATCCGAAGCTATTCAACTCTTGAGAAATGTTGAGTAAATCCAGATTTATTTTTAATCCTTTTGTGCCAAGTGAAAAATCTAATTCGTCATTTCCTTCAGGATCGGTTAGAGTCAAAAGTTTCGGTATGGTGCTCCAGTCTATTGAAAACATATCCTGGATACCAAGAACTTTATCGTCTCCCGACCCGCCGTCGGTAACCGCATCATCAAAATCCAAAGCGAGCCTGTCGTTTCCGGCATCTCCGTAAAGTTCGTCTGCACCGCCGTCATTTTCGGTTTCGTGATCGCCAAAAAGATAATCGTTCCCATCACCGCCGTGAATAACATCATTTCCATCACCGCCGTAAAGGTCATCCTCCCCATCCCCACCATTTACGGTATCATCCCCTTCTTCACCGTCTAGTTCGTCATCACCGCCATCTCCGTTAATTTCATCATTCCCTTCACCGCTCCAAACTTCATCGTCTCCATCTCCCGCATTAATCTTGTCATCACCTTCATAAGTTTCAACATAATCATGACCGGCACCGGCGTTAACTTCCGTTGCATGACCGCTGCCATAAATTTCATCATTTCCATCACCGCCGTTTATCTGTACTTTAAACTCGTCTCCGGTTTTAGCCAGATTGGGATATGTTGTTTGATCAACACATGTCAAATCAACTCCATCCGGCCCGGGTCCGCCGTTAATAATTAATTTTCTAACATTTACGGTTGCAATGTGGACATCATTACCATTTCCATCTTTGGGCCAGGCGCCATTTAACGTAACGTCGCCTCCTAAACAGCGGCAGACAATAATGACTTCACCCAGCGCCCCGGCTAATGTAATCGTTAATGTTCCTGTTCCCGGATCCCAAGTGTAATCGTATGCATGAATAGGACGGCTGGAGAATATTAATATTGAGAATGTTAAGATTATAAAGCTCATTAGAGTTCGGATTTTACTTTTTGCAGCTCTTTTTTTCATAATTCACCCCTTTATTGTTGATAATGTAAAATATATTTTTTGATCTTAATGATAACAGTAATTACAATACAATATTTAGCTAACGGAAAGTAAATTTTATTTTATAAACGAAAATCGGTCTATGACTTTTCTGATGAGTAAGAACCATTAGGGCGGAGGATGAATTAGGGGATTAATATACAAAAAAGTAATTTATTTGCGAGGATTTTTTTCTATTGATTTGCAGGCGGCTGTAAATTTAGACGAGCATCACAATTAGGCATATTGTGTTTTAATGACAGCGGGGCCCTGTTGTTTCGAGAAGCGGAACGGTGAGAAATCTAAAATTAAAATTTCTCATTTGGCTGGTGGTATGCTTACTCTTTATAACGTCGAAGATTCGGAACTACAAAAAATGCCGGGTCATTTTAGAAGCAGCATCGCTTTTGTTTGAGAGAAGCATTCGGTTTCCAATCTATTAGTATATACGCATGAGCATTTATCTATATAACAAAAGGAAGGTTATAATAACGGAGAGAAATGTTTTTGGTTTCATTTTGCCCCTGCCGTTATTTTCTTATTAATATACAAAAATCATTTTTATTAGAACATCAAAGTACGCATGGATTTACCAATAATTTTGATATGGTGTTAAAAGGATTTTTTTTATGAATCCACTTTCTGTATTATATTTCTGTTTGAAATTCATTTGTTTTTATAATGGAATATTCGATCGAACATATCTGGAAAGACTTCAGCGGAAAGCTAAAGTATTTCATAAAAGCACGTGTTTCGGACGATCTGGACGCTGATGAAATTCTTCAGGAGGTTTTCATAAAAATCCACAATAAAATGGATACACTCAGGGAGAAGGAAAAAATAACCGGCTGGATTTATCAAATCGCACGCAATGCAATAATAGATTACTACAGGCAGAAAAAGAATATAGTCGAACTTTCCGATAATGAAGGAATTTCGGAAGAGGAATTCGGAGATAATCCCCACAAAAAATTTCTGGAAGGTATGGCTGAGCTCGTGGACAAACTGCCGGATATATACAAAGAAGCGATAATCAAAACCGAGTATGAAGGACTCTCACAAAAAGAACTTGCAGAAAAACTCGGCATATCGGTGCCCGGTGCAAAATCGCGCGTACAGCGCGCCCGCAACATGCTTAGAGATATGATTATGCAGTGCTGTCATTTTGAATTCGACCGTTACGGTACAATAATAGATTACCACGCCCATACATGCTGCTGCTGCACACCGCAGGCCAGATCGAAATAAAAGTCTGCATCCTTTTCGTTAAACCTCCGTCTTTCTTTATAGAAACTAAATTTTATCCGTCAGGAGGTAAAAATGTTCGGTGAAATTCAAAGAATTGCAGAATTTATAATAAACGGCATCATTCACATCTGGCCCTATTTGGTAATTACGATACCGATTGCCGTAGCGGTTAAAGTGTCGGGGGCTTCAAAATATATTAATAAAGCATTAAGAAAACGTCCGGTTACAGCGATATTTCTAGCAACCATTGTAGGTGCTTTCAGTCCGTTTTGCTCGTGCGGCGTTATCCCGGTGATTGCATCGTTATTAATCGGCGGTGTGCCGCTTGCACCGGTAATGTCTTTCTGGCTCGCCTCTCCATCAATGGATCCCGAGATATTCTTTTTAAGTGTATCGGTTATAGGATGGGAACTGGCGGTTTGGAGACTAGCAGCAACTTTTGTGATGAGTTTAAGTGCGGGATTCGTTACACATCTTTTTGTCAACAAAGGATGGCTTGGTAGTAATATTCTTAGGACAGGATCCGTTAGCCCGGTGAAATCAACGGTTGCTTTGATCAAAAATTTTGTACTGGATTTGAAAGAAAAATTAAGTCCCGCGAATGCAATGGCGGCAATTGCCGAAATACCGATTCAAGTTCCCGCAAAAGGATGCGGGTGTTCGGGAAATTCGAGCACAACTGCGAATGAGAATGCTTCTTCATCAAAGGGCGAAGCGAATCCGGTTATATTTGAGAAGTTGCCGTTCAGAAAGATTTCGCTGAAAGAATCTGTCAACGCCACAGTAATGGTTGCAAAGTTCATGATACTTGCATTCTTTCTTGAGGCGCTGATAATATTTTATATTCCTTCCGAGGTAATAATCGATCTGCTGGGAAAAAACAATCCGTTTGCAATCTTAACCGCGGCATTGGTCGGAATTCCGGTTTACACAAGCAGTATTCCTGCTCTGGCAATGATGGGGGGGCTACTTGCGCAGGGAATGGCACCCGCAGCGGCGCTTGCTTTTCTTATTGCGGGACCGACAACAACCATCCCCGCAATGGCAGCGGTTTGGAATATTGCATCGCGCAGAGTGTTTGTTCTTTATGTAATGTTTACGCTGGTAAGCGCGGTTGTTATGGGGTATTTATATCAGTTCATTTCTATGTTATGAGTGAAAGCCTGATACTATCCGGCGGTTTAAACAAAAAAGCTCCTTCGCAAGAAGGAGCTTTTTATTAGGAATAATTTCCTTTTTAGCGGATAACTTTTACTTCAGCTGCCTGCAGACCTTTCGGACCTTGTGCAACGGTAAATTCAACTTTATCGCTTTCTTCTAAAGAACGGTATCCGTCTCCAACGATCGATTGAAAATGTACGAATACATCTTCGCCGTCTTGCTGTTGAATAAAACCATAACCTTTAGAACTATTGAACCATTTTACGGTTCCTTGTTTGCGCTCTGCCATAATACAGATGCTCCTTTGTTAAATAATAAATTGTTGTTTTTGACAGGGCTTTAAAAATTATTGGAAGGATTAAGATAGTGGTTACATCTACATCTACTTCTACAACTACTTCTAAAGATACTGCCTTTCGGGGAGTAAACATAGGTAAAGAAAATTTAGTTTCCTAATTTTATTTTCAAAGACGGTTATTGCGCACAATTAGGTCATACTATTGCGGTAATAATTTCCGGCAAACCGATGTACAGAAAGAGAAGAATTATCAAAACCAGCAGAATGTTCGTAGTCAATTTGTTTTTATAGGCTGCCAGTCGCTTGTCCGAATTAAGCAGAAGTAATGCAATCGAAATGAAGGGAATAACAAGCGAACCGAGCACGGCATAGATTTTTTGAATGACAACAAACTGATACCCTAAACCGATCATGGGTATAAACGCTATTGCTATGAGGAATGTGCGGTAGGGACGTCCCTTTGTATTAACGATCAGTATAGGCTTTGTTGGAACTTGGTCCCGACAAGTCGGGATGTTCCTTCGGAACATGTTCCAGAAATCTGCGAACATGTATGGAACGGATTGCCAAACGCCGAGCAGGCTGCTGAACACAGCCGCCCAAGCGCCGATCATAAACAAAATACTTCCCGTATTGCCGATAATCTCCTTCAATTTTGCCGATAAGTTTACAACTAATTTTGCGCTGCTGCCCTGGTCCAAATTTATTTGCGACGCGATGATAACCATCGCTATACCGAAGAGTGCCGTAACAAAGTATGCGGCGGCAAGATCGAACCGGCATGTTCTGAGAAACTCACGGTCGGTTCTCCCCTTTTGCCGTATCCAGTAGCCGTAGCTTAAAATTGTCAATGTTCCCCCCACGCCTCCCATGAGAGCCAAAGTCCAAACAACACCTTGCTCTTTTCCATCGGGATTAATGTAAGCTGGAATTGAGGGAATAAAAATTCCTTTCAGCACTTCCGTAAAATTCGGTTTTATCAATGCGGCAGTAATAACGACAGTAAGAAACATTATTCCGACGCAGACACTCATAATCTTTTCGAATGATTCGTAACTGCCGCGCCATGCGATTACAAGGCCGATAATACTTAGAATAATTCCCCAAAATATTTTGCCGTGTTCGGGTGAATCGAATATCGGGATCAATGCATGGGTTGCAACGCCGCATGCGCTTATCAATGCCGACCCCACGGCGAACGACCATATTAATAGATAAACGAGAAAAAATATCTCAACCGGTTTGCCGTATTTGAAAAACAATCCTTCCAAAATTGTGTTTCCGGCTGCCAGCTGCCAGCGTGCAAGTCCTTCCGTAATTACGTATTTGAAAAATGCACCGAGCAATACAGCCCATAAGACAGTCATGCCGAGTTTGCTTCCAGCGAATGCACCGCCTGCAAGATCGCCGGCACCCACACCCGTTGCAGCGATCAATAATCCCGGTCCGATTATTTTGAGTATGTTTCTATTCATGTGTGTTATTCGTCCTCCAAATGTTTTGCCACACGATGAATCGCGTCCTTTTCTCAAAATTACAGGGACACGATGCAGCGTGTCATTGTTTCAAAGTTGTAGGGACATGATATATTGTGTCCTTGTTCCATCGATTGACAGGCATGTTTTATTTTAGAACTTAAAATTTCGATTATTATTAATAATTTCAAGATGGAACGGATATAAATTCTTTTTTGTTATATTTGCATCCGTTATAAAAAATGAAAGGGAAGATTAATGAAAAACGCATTTTTAATTATTGCCGTTATTTTCACGGTATTTGTGAGTATTGCGGTTGCCCAGGAGGAACAGCAGGAAATGTCCCCCGAACAAACAACCTGGATGGAATATATGACGCCCAGCTGGGGACACGAATTACTTGCTGCAAATGTAGGTGAATGGGAAGGTGAAATGACTTATTGGCCGGCTCCCGATGCAGAACCGATGATATCCAATGGCACATCCGTAGTTGAAATGATCTTAGGCGGAAGATACTCAAGATCGACCCAAAAGTTCGATGCGATGGGAATGGAAATGAACGGAATAAGTACTGATGCATTTGATAACGGTAAACAAGAATTTATAAATGTCTGGATCGATAATTTCGGGACCGGTGTTATGGTAAGCCACGGTAATTATGATGAAAAATCTAAAACCATAACATATACCGGGTCTGCCTACGATCCGGCGTACGGTATGGAAATGCCATATCGTCAAATTTATCATTATATTGACGGTAACAATAATTATTTCGAGATGTATATGACCGTCGACGGAAAAGAATATAAGTCTATGGAAGTTAGATATAAGAGAAAGTAATCCCCCCTTACTTTCGATTATACAGCCCGGGGCGTTATGCTTCGGGCTTTTTTATTTTAAATTTCTTTTCTTGAATAATAGTTATCCAACCTAGATATTAGGCTATCGAATAATAACATTGGTGAAGCAAAATGAAATTTTTAGAATTAGCGAAGAAAAGATATTCCTGCCGTAAGTATAAAGATCAACCGGTTGAAGATGAAAAATTATTACAGGTATTGGAAGCCGGAAGGGTTGCACCTTCCGCATGCAATCTTCAGCCGTGGCATTTTGTCGTGATTCGTGAAAGGAAAAGTCTCGAAATGATTTGTTCAACCTACAAACGTGAATGGCTGAAAAGTGCGCCGGTTATCATTGTCGTATGCGGCGATCACGAATCATCGTGGAAACGTGAAGACCGCAAAGATCACTGCGATATCGATATTGCAATAGCAATCGATCACATGACGCTGCAGGCAGCGGAACTTGGATTGGCAACGTGCTGGATTTGCCAGTTCAACTCAATGAAATGTGCAGAGATGTTAAAGTTGCCTTCGGCACTTGAGCCGATTGCATTACTGCCGGTCGGTTATCCGGATGATTCGAAAAATCCCGACAGGCACGATAAAGACAGAAAATCGATGGACAAAGTTGTTCATTGGGAGAAGTTCTAAAATCGCTTCTACAAAGGCGGATGTGATTTGGGAAAACATCCGAACCGGCATTTGTTTTAGATCAACACTAAAAAACAGTTTTATTCTATATTTCTTCATGACTTTTTGCACAATGGAGGAATTATGAAAAGAATTGTTTTTTCGATGATTTTTATCGGTCTGTTCTCAACCTTATTTTGGTACTGTACAAGCATCGAACCGGTAGAGACTGCACGACTCTCGGTTCAACTAACCGACGCACCCAACACATATGATGCGGTAAACATTTCTTTCACCGAAATAGCCGTAAAGGTAGATTCGATCTGGGCCGTGTTCATGCAAGTTCCCACAACAATTAATTTATTGGATTATAGAAACGGCAACACACTTCAACTCGGCGAAATGGATGTTTTGGTCGGACACGTAAATCAAATTCGTTTGAAGATCGACAGTGCTACTATAGTAGTTGACGGCGTTACACATCCATTGGAAGTTCCGAGCGGATCCACGTCAGGTTTGAAGTTCAATACTCACTTTGTCCTGGAAGCGGGACAGACGATGGAGTTGGTAATTGATTTTGATCTCGGCAAATCAATTAGTACAACCGGTCCACCAAACAATCCGCATAGTTATAAACTTCATCCGGTAATAAGGGTTGTAGATATTTCACAAACCGGATCGATTATTGGAACCGTTACTAATCCGGAAGCAAATCCCCTCGCTTTTGCTATTCAATCTAATGATACTGTCACGACCTCGATTGTGAATGTTGCGACGGGAGAATTTGAGTTATCTTTCCTACCGGAGTCCGGATCTTATAAAGTAGTGATTGTAGACGAAGAAGATAAAACTTTTCAGCAGAACGGAGTAAATGTTACGGGCGGGCAATCAACAGACCTCGGTTCAATTACGCTTCAATAGTTTATAATATGGGAGAGCAAAACTCTCCCATTCTTTCTCGATCATTATCCTCAAAATTTTCACCCTTTTGCATTGTGCGGTAATAGTTAAATTCTGCATATTTACAAACACATCTTAAGAAATATTTAATGAGGGAAAACAAGATGAAAAGAAGTGCAATGATTCTTTTAATATTTTTTACGGTTTTGTTGACCGTAAGCAATGCTCAGAAAAGAGCTTTCACAATCGAAGATCTTTACAAAGTGAAAGGTGTCGGCTCTCATGTAATTTCGCATGACGGGAGTAAAATTGCTTTTACCGTTACAACAAGTAATCTGCGGGAACAGAAATCAAACACCGATATTTACTTGATGAATGCCGACGGTTCGGACTTAAGACAACTAACGAATAATCCTGCCGGCGATTACAACCCGATATGGAGTACTGACGATAAAGGAATTTATTTTGTTTCAACACGAAGCGGAACCGAACAAGTATATTATTTATCGTTTGACGGAGGCGAAGCAAAACAAATAACCGATTACGGACTCGGACTTTCATCGCCGAAACTTTCGGATGACGGAAAATATTTTGTGTTCACCGCAAATGTTTTTCCCGAGTGTGGCGCCGATGTTAACTGCAACGAAAAAATCAGTGATGCGATGCAGAACGGTCCGGTACAAGCTCATCTTGCAGATAGTTTGTTCATAAGACATTGGACGGAGTATGAAGATGGGCAGTACGCTCACATTTTTGTTTATGATATCGGGAACAATAACGTAACCGATATTACCCCCGGATATTTTTATTCTCCGGCATTTGCAGTCGGCGGAAGCAGCAACTATAATTTTTCTCTCGACTCTAAAGAAATTGTTTTTGATTCAAAGAGAGTGGCAAACCAGGAATCTTCAACAAATGTAGATATTTGGACTGTTTCAATAGACGGAACCGGATTGAAAAATATTACGGCTTCGAACAAAGGAGCCGATATAAATCCAAAATACTCACCCGACGGGAAACACATTGCTTACTTAACACAGATTATCGACGGTTATGAGTCGGATAGAGTTAGGTTAGCTGTGTATAATAGAAGTACCGGCGAAAGCAAAATTATTACTGATGCATTCGATAACTGGGTGGCGGATTTCGAATGGGGAAACGATTCCAAGTCGATATATTTTATCGGTATGGAGGGTGGATATCAACCGTTATATAAAATCGACATCAATTCTCTGGAAATGAAAAAGATAATCGATAAAGTCCCCGTGTTCGGTTTTTCTCTTTCACCCAAGAATGATTTTGTGATTTATTCTTATTCGTATGTTCATAAACCAACCGATATTGCCAGGTATGATTTTAAAACAAAATCAAAAAGAGATATAACTTTCTTCAACAAGGATTTTACAGATGAGGTTGACGTAAGACCCGCCGAGCAGGCTTTTGTAAAAGGCGCTGACGGTAAGCCTTGTCAGGTTTTTATTGTGAAGCCTCACAACTTCGATCCCAATAAAAAATATCCTCTTGTAATTAATGTTCACGGCGGACCGCAGATGCAGTGGATGGATTCTTTCCGCGGCGATTGGCAGATTTATCCGGGATATGGTTATTTAGTTGTATTTCCGAATCCGCATGGTTCGACAGGTTTCGGGCAGGAATATACGGCGGATATTTCCAACGGATGGGATGGGAATGTATTTGAGGACGTGATGAAAGTAACCGATTATCTCGAAACACTTCCTTACGTAGATAAAAATAGAATCGGGGCGATGGGCTGGTCATACGGCGGATATTTTATGAATCTCTTACAGGCAAGAACGAAAAGATATAAATGTCTCGCCTCAATGATGAGTATTTACGATTTGCAACAGTTCAGAGAAGATACCGAAGAGTTGTGGTTTGCTTATTGGGATTTAAAAGGAAAGCTAGACGATCCCAGTGAGTATGAAAGCAAATCACCAAGCAAGTGCGTGGATAATTTTTCAACTCCTACGCTTATAATAACGGGCGAAAGAGATTATCGCATTCCTTATA
This sequence comes from uncultured Melioribacteraceae bacterium, assembly GCA_964554135.1. Taxonomy (GTDB): domain Bacteria; phylum Bacteroidota; class Ignavibacteria; order Ignavibacteriales; family Melioribacteraceae; genus CAZKNM01. Next base: position 1,977 of record CAZKNM010000060.1, on the reverse strand, counting down.
CACAGAGCGTAAGATACTTCACCGTTCTTCAAGAAAAAGGAATCGACTCACGATTGATCGTATTTAAAAATGATGGCCACTGGCCAAGCGGACTTCGCTCAATGCCGTTGTATTATAATTCTCATCTTGAATGGTTCCATAAATATCTTGGCGGTGATCCCGCTCCCTGGGACAGCAAACAGATGGTTAGAAATTTATATCTTGAAGAATAGAAAAACGAATTTGTAAAAGGGTGTCGTGCAAACTGCGGCACCCCGCTTTTCCAATCTATTACTTTATTGTCTTTCTATTGTCGTTTATCGTTTGACGCCCGCCTGCCGCAAGCAGGGTTACAGTCTATCTTTTATCGTTTAACTTTTTTCGTTTCATCCAATACAACTGCCCCGAAATAACAAGATTATGTGCCAGCACGTAGAACGTTGGACCTAACGCTACAACAGGATTGAGAAAAGTCAGCGCAATCCAAATAGTAAATGCGTTGTTTTTTTGTCCCAGCGCCTGTGCTCCTTCTTGAGAGAACTTCTTTCCCCCTAAGAATCTTCCCATTAAAAAGTTAACTGCACAAATAATAAACGTTGCAAGACCGATATAAAATACAATATCGATGGAGGCATTCAACTCGGTGCCGATGTAATGCGATGCTTTTGCAGTAGCTAAGTAAACGCTCGCAGCAAGAAAATAAAAAGATGAGTTGCGATGACGAAGTAAGTAACCGTGAAATTTAGGCATGAAGTATTTGAAGAATTGCGCAATAACAAAAGGGATTAAAAAGACGGTCAGAACGGGAAATAAAAGCTGCATAACGGAGATATTCGAATTCCCATCTAAAAGCAGCGGTATCAGAAAAGGTATAAGCAGTGCAATTACGATATTGGTAAGCAGCAAAGAGAAAACAACATACTCAACTTTCCCTTTTAAAATACTTGTAACAACCGGTGAAGCAATAGCAGTAGGTGTAATTGCCGTAATAAAGGCTGCGGTTGCCAATGTTTCGTTGAAAGGTTTGATGGCGACAAAGAGTGCAATAGGGAAAAGTATATTAACCGCAAGAATTACAAAATGACTTTTTTGAATGATGTTCTTGTTGATACCGATATCTAGAAATGCAAGGATGAGGAGAAGCATTAAAATGTATCGAATGAGAAATGCATATTCGTGACCGTAAGGAAATAAAACTCCGAGCGCAACCATTAAGACGAGGAGAATATTTTTCAAAACAAGAGCCCCCAAGATTTATAGAATAATTTCGGTATGAAACATAACAATTCTATTTGAATTATGGGTGTGAAAGTTATAGTGAAATTGGACGTCTTTATTCTGCCATCATTGCAAATATTTTGTCAGAGGTAAAGAACAGCTGACGACTCTGCTTATCCTCTGTCATTTGTGCAAAAACGGCGCATCATAAAAAGAATGACGTAATTTGTTGAAATAAAATCACTTAGAAACATTTTGGTCATTGGCATTCCGCTTGTATATGTATTTACAAATCTTGAATAAAAAATTTGTAAAACAATAAAGGAGGTAAAACCATGACATTAGTAAGATTCAATCCATTCAGAGATTTATTAAACGTTGAGCGTGAGTTCAACAGAATGATGAGTTCTTTCAACGACAAGTTCGGTCTTTCCAGGAAAGAAATGTCGAACGAATATGAGAATGCCGTTTGGATGCCTTTGACGGATGTCTATGAAGACAAAGACAATTATATGCTGAAAGTTGATCTTCCGGGTGTGAACAAAGAGGATCTTAAAATATCCTATACAAACGGTGAGCTTAGCATCAGCGGTGAAAGAAAGCAGGAGAAAGAAGAGAAAGACGGAAAGTATCATCGCATCGAGAGAACGTTCGGCAAGTACTATAGAAGTTTCGCTCTGCCGAAAGAAATTAAATCCGATAAGATTGAAGCCGAGTTCAAAGACGGGCAATTATCCGTTTCTATTCCGAAGGCGGAAGAAGTAAAACCGAAAGAGCTGG
>CAZKNM010000059.1:0-18604 GCA_964554135.1 uncultured Melioribacteraceae bacterium | reverse complement strand
GCCGCCGGAACTTACATGGGAACGGTAACAATTTCAGATGCGAACGAGGGATGTCCTCCTTATTATCTTACGGTAAACCTAAATGTTTATTCGGATACTGAGGTGCCGATAGGAGAATTTAATTATCCCGATGCGGATCGTACGGTTGCCGGTACAATAAATATAAGCGGTTGGGCTTTGGATGATATTGGTGTTGAGTCCGTAAAGGTTTACCGCCAAGAAGGTAATGATATGGTGTTAATCGGTGATGCTAATTTTGTAAGGGGCGCAAGACCGGATATTGCTCACGCGTATTCGATGTATCCGTTTAATAATTATGCTGGATGGATTCTCAGCTTTACAACAAATACGCTTGCCGACGGGGATTACTACTTCCAAGCAGAAGCAACCGATTACGAGGGCAACCCAACTGTTCTGGAGGGAAATACTTTTACTATCGATAATGCAAATTCCGTTATACCGTTTGGAGATATTGATACTCCAATACCGGGCGAAATTATTTCGGGAGACGCCTACCAAATTTCCGGCTGGGCATTAACACCCCTTCCGAATACTATTCCCACCGACGGTTCGACCATTTCCGTTTTAATTGATGGTGTAAGTATCGGATCACCGATTTATAATATCTATCGTGCGGATATTGCCAATCTTTTTCCAGCAAATAACAATAGTAACGGTTCCGGAGGTATTTTTGACTTGAATACAACTAACTATGCGGACGGGGTTCATACCATATCTTGGTCTGTTACGGATGACCAGGGTAATGTAAACGGAAGTTTAGGCAGCCGCGAATTTGTTATCCAGAATAATTCCAATATCACGGTAGATGTTGATGATGAAGAACTCAGCATTCCGAAGGAGATGGCATTATTACCGGCATATCCCAATCCTTTCAATCCTTCCACTACAATTAGTTTTAAACTCTCGAGGGATGAAAAAGTTGATATAGTGGTATTTGATATACTTGGAAAAAAAGTAACAACATTGCTGGATGGTGAATTTAAAAATGCCGGTTCATATAAAATTTATTGGAATGGAAAAAATAACCATGGCAATACTCTGAGTACTGGAGTATATCTTGTTATGATGAAAGCCGGGAGTTTTATCCAATCACAGAAACTTGTATTGCTAAAATAATTGACCGTTTTTAGACATTTACAGTCTTTAGGTGGAGGGATTGAAGAGATTTAATCCCTCTTTTTTTGTGCAGTTACCAGTCCAGTTTTGAGATATTCAATTCATCCAGAGGTAAAGAAAACCAGTTTTTCAGCTTATATTTTCCTCCTTTCACTACAACCATTTTAACAAACGGAAAGTCTGATTATATATCTTTCTAGTGAATTGAAACAAATGTGCAACGAACGACGTCTTATTTGTTACTAAAAACTAGGAAGAAATTAGGGAGTTTATAATGAAAACAATTACACGCATTGAAGAAATGATTATGCTTTCGATTTTGAATCTAGGGAATGATGCGTACCTGGTGTCGATTCAAAATTATCTTTCGGAAATCTCCGATAAGAAAGTATCTCTTACGGCAGTACATTTGCCTCTCAGCCGGTTGGAAAAAATGGGCTACCTCGAATCTGAATTCGGAGAAGCAACCGCAGTACGAGGTGGAAGACGAAAGAAAATTTACAGTGTAACTGAAGAAGGTCTCGAAGCATTAACAGAATATCGCGAACTAAGCAACAAACTTTGGGATGATTATCTCAAAACAGAATCGTGATTAGTAGAACATGAGTTCACCACCAAAAATATTAAACCGTTTGCTTGAATGGATTGTGGATTATAAAGAGAGAGAAAACCTTTCAGGGGACTTTGCAGAAGTTTTTAATAATATTGTTCGCAAGTCGGGTTATGCACGTGCACTGGCGTGGTATTTATTTCAGATTTGTAAGTTAATTCCAGTAACAGTAATAGAATCATTAATATGGAGTTTAACAATGTTCAATAATTACATTAAAATTGCAATCAGAAATTTTAAAACCCATAGGATGTTTTCATTCATTAATGTGTTCGGATTGGCAATTGGTATATCAACATTTATGCTTATCTCTCTTTGGGTACAAAAAGAATTGAGTTACGATACTTTTCACACTAAAGCTGATAGAATATATCGAGTAGAGAGAGAATTATTTCGCGACAATCTATACAGCCGCTGGCCTATTTGTAACGCACGATACAAACAAGCCCTAATTGATGATTATCCTGAAATAGAGAACGCTGTAAGATTTTGGGATAAAACATTTTCAATTACAGATAAGAATAATTTTATACATCGACAGCTTTTGTATGCAACCGATAATTCAATATTCGAAGTTTTTGATTTCGGATTAAAAGCTGGCGATGAGAAAACTGCATTGGTCGATCCTAACAGTATAGTTCTTTCGTCAGAAAATGCCGAAAAATATTTCGGGACACAGGATGTTATCGGTAAATCGTTATTAATTGAATTTTATGGCGAGCCTGTTAATTTTAAAATTACCGGTGTACTTAAAGAGATACCAAAAAATTCGCACATCCAATTTGATATGCTGGTGTCTATATCAACTATGCCTGAAGAAACATTCGGGATTTGGAGAAGTAATAATTTATATACTTATGTACTTTTGAAAGAAGGTACGGATAGAAAGGTGCTGGAAGATAAACTTAAAACATTTGTAGAAAAGCGATTGGAACCACACTACGGAGACCTGATGCTAAACGGCGAAAACATACACAGAGTTCTAAAAGTGCATTTATTCCCGATTACCAATATTCACTTAAATCCCAGTGTGAATTTTGAATGGGGACAGGGAGGCTCTTTAACAGCGGTATATGTCTTCTCATCAATTTCAATTTTGATTTTAGTAATTGCCGGAATTAATTTCGTGAACCTTTCTACAGCCAGGGCAAATAATCGCGCTAAAGAAGTTAGTTTAAGAAAAACAGTAGGAGCTTTAAATCACCAGTTAAAAGTTCAGTTTATTCAGGAGTCAATACTGCTTGCTTTTATCGCGTTTATACTTTCACTTATATTAATTTTTGCTTTTATCCTTATTTATAATACGGTATTTAACGAGAGTTTATCTGCTGCTCAATTTTTCAGCCTAATTAATTTATTGGTTTTGTTTGTTGTTACGTTGTTAGTCGGATTATTTTCAGGGCTATATCCTGCTTTTTATCTTACAAAATTTGAACCTGCCTCCGTTTTGAAAGGGGGCTTGTTTAAAGGGAATTCAAAATCTTCCTTCAGACAAATTATGGTGATTTTTCAATTTGCCATTTCCATAATAATAATTGTGGGGATGAGTATCGTGTATCTGCAAATGCATTACATCCAAAACAAAGGACTGGGATTTGACCGGGAAAACCTTGTTGTTGTTCCTGTGCGAAGCTCAAATGTAAGAAAGGGTTTCGAAGCATTCAGAAATCAACTCCTTTCTTACGGTAAAATTAAAGCGGTCACTGCATCAGCCGACTTACCGGGACAACCTATTTATGGTAATAATCCAGTTTACAACAGGGAAGTTTCAGACGAAGCCATAAGCATGATAATTATGTACTGCGGTTATGAATTTGTTGACACCTATAAAATGCAAATTATTAAAGGAAGAGACTTTTCGAGAGAAATAACTTCTGATACTACAGGAACATTGATACTTAATGAAGCTGCCGTAAAAAGAATCGGCTGGAAGTTGGACGAAGCGGTTGGCAAGAATCTGTATCACGGCAGGACCGATGTTCCGACGAAAGTTGTTGGAGTTGTTAAAGATTTCAATTTCAGATCACTGCGGGAAGAAATTGAACCAATGATGATAGTTTTATTACCACACTATTTTACTTCCATTTCGATAAAAGTCTTACCGGGTGATCTAACAACAACACTCGATTTTATTAAGCATAAATGGGAAGAAATGTTTCCCGAGGAATTATATAGTGAAAGCTTTTTAACAGATCGATTGGAGCAATTATACGAAAACGAAAAGAAAACTGAGTCAATTTTGTTTGTATTCTCCATTCTTTCAATAATGATTGCATGTCTCGGTCTTTTCGGATTAGCAGCCTTCACCGCTGAAGACAAAACGAAGGAGATAGGTATCAGAAAAACATTAGGCGCCTCAGTTTCCAGTATTATTCTTCTTTTGTCAAAAGAATTTATTATCTGGATTACTATTGCCAATATGATAGCATTACCTATTTCATATTTCTTCATGAATAACTGGCTCGATAATTTTGCATATCATATAAATTTAGGATGGATGCCGTTTCTTTCATCGGCAATGATCTCATTAATTATTGCTCTATTCACAATAAGTTTTCATGTACTTAAGTCTGCTAGTAGAAATCCGGTGGATACTTTAAGATATGAGTGATTTAAATAAATAAAACTTTTGGGAAATGGTAATGATGGGCTACCTCGATTTCAAATTTGGCCAAGCCACCGCAGTACGCGTGGAAGACTAAAGAAAATTTACTGTGTAAAAAAAAGGATCTCAAAACAGAATCGTGATGAATAAAACATGAGTACTCCACCTAAAATATTGAACCGTTTGCTTGAATGGACTGTGGATTATAAAGAGAGAGAAAATCTTTCTGGGGACTTTTCAGAAGTTTTTAATGATATTGTTCGCAAGTCGGGTTATACACGTGCACTGTCGTGGTATTTATTTCAGATTTGTAAGTTAATTTCGGTAACAGCAATAGAATCATTAATATGGAGTTTAGCAATGTTTAACAATTACTTTAAAATTGCTTTTAGAAATTTGAAGAAGCAAAAGTCATATTCGCTAATTAACATAACCGGATTGGCATTAGGTATTGCAGTGTGTATTCTGATGCTGCTTTATGTAAGATCCGAACTGAGTTATGATACCTTTAATAAAAAAGCTGATAGAATTTACCGTCTTGAAAGACAGGGGTTGACTGAAGATGGGGGAATAAGGTATCAAAGTAATACGCTGGCTCCCTCATTCACAATTTTTTTAGAAAAAGACTTTCCCGAGTTTGAACATATTGCTAGAATCTATCAGGCATCGACAAGAGTAAAATATGGACGAAGAAATTTCATGGAAGATAACATCTTCTTCGCAGAAGATGATCTGTTTGACATTTTTACCTTACCGATGATAAAAGGGGATCCAAAAACAGCTTTAGTACAACCTTTCTCTGTTGTATTATCCGAATCAACGGCACATAAATATTTTGGAAGTGAAGACCCAATGGGAAAGAACCTTGAATTATTTGGTGAAGAGTTTAAGGTTACCGGTATTATAAAAGATACACCTAAGTTATCGCACATTCATTTCGATGTAATTCCCTCGTATCTTTCTTTGAAAGGATCGGGAGGCAGCTACAATATTAAAGATGATTACTTTCTGGGTGTAGATAATTTTTCCGATAATGTTACATTCACATATGCTTTGTTGAAAGAAAATGTTAATGTAGAAAATTTACATTCCCAAATACCAAATTTCCTCGATCGTACTATTCCACCGGTAACATTGAGTGATGGAAGAGTTGTTGAAGTTAGTAAACAAATGAATATTGCATTCAGAAATATTTTGGATATACACATACGAACGGGAGGAGATACAGACATAGAACCTACCACAGATGTTGCATACATTACATTGTTTACCCTCGTTGCAATCTTTATTTTGATTATTGCTTGTGTAAATTTTATAAATCTATCAACAGCACGTGCATCAAAAAGGGCAAAAGAGGTGGGCTTAAGAAAAGTTGTTGGAGCTGTTCGCTCTTCTCTGATAGCTCAATTTATAGGTGAATCTGTTTTTCTGTCTTTTCTTGCAGTGATTCTTGCAGTGATAATTATTGTTCTGGTTATTCCATATTTCGAAGTATTTGCCGGGACAGTAATAAATTTTGATATTTTCGGGGATCCATCTATTATTTTATTGCTGCTTGGTGTATTTCTTACTACTGGATTAATTGCAGGAATTTATCCGGCAATTTATCTATCGTCATTTAATTCAGCTTCGATTTTGCGGGGTGAGATTACTAAAGGAACAAAAGGTGCTTTCTTTAGAAAAGTGCTGGTTGTTTTTCAATTTACTATTTCAGCAGCTCTCATAATGTGTGTTGGAATAATTTTCAAACAGATGGATTTTATGCGTAATGCTGACCTTGGATTCGATAAAGAAAACGTTATTTTAATTCCGGCTGAACTAAGCATAAGGAATAACTGGGATGATTTTAAAAATAACCTTCTAAGAAATTCGAATGTAATTGCAGTTACTGCATCTAAAAGATCGCCTTCTGCATCTCTTGCAGATAATCCGGGTTTTGATATTGAAATAAACGGTGAAATTCGTAAATCACCTATTGCTATGCCGCACAATCGTGTATGGTATGATTTTTTTAAAACATACAAAATGGAAATTGTAGCTGGCAGAGATTTATCCGAATATTACGCCACCGATGATAGCCTGGCATACGTAATCAATGAAACTGCATGCAAGCAGTTAGGTCTAGCAGGTCCTAATGATGCAATTGGATTACCGATTCAACCTTACGGCAGTACCAAAGGACAAATTGTTGGTGTGGTAAAAGATTTTAATTATGAAACGCTACGAAATGCTATTCTTCCAATTGTAACTTATATAGCAGGTTATGTAAATACGATTTCTATAAGAATAGCTCCAACAGACTTTCAAAAAACGATAGAATATATAAAAGAAATTTATACACAATATAATCCGGGCGCTGATATGGAATATACATTCCTGGACGATAAACTTGATACGTTATATAAAAATGAAGCAAACATGATGGAACTGTTTAGTTATTTTAGTTTGCTTGCAATTATTATCGGGTGTCTCGGTTTATTCGGTTTGGCTGCATTTACTGCAGAACAAAAAATAAAGGAAATAGGAATAAGAAAAACAATGGGCGCTTCTGTTATCAATATTTCGTTTCTTCTTTCTAAGCAATTTGCTAAATGGGTTTTAATTGCGAATATTGTAGCAATTCCTGCGGTTTATTATTTTATGTTAGGGTGGCTTGATAATTTTGCTTATAAAACAACAATTGGAATTTGGATATTTATCTCTGCAGTTTTAATTTCACTACTGATTGCAGTTTTAACCGTGAGTCTGCAGACAGTAAAAGCAGCAATGGCAAATCCTGCCGATACATTAAGAACAGAATAGTAATAGGTAATCTGAAATCCCCAATCCGAATTAAGGATTGGGGATTGATTTTATTGTCTTTTATTTGAGTCAATACTACCGAATAATTGTCTTTAATAATCCAAGTACTTTTTTTACATTGTGCACATCTAATATTAATTTTTATAAAGTTATGGAGGGGGTATGAATAAAGTAAAAAATATGTTTTATTGTTTGTCGGTACTAATAATTCTAACCATTTTGTTCAATAGCTGTTCTACCGAACCGAATACAGGAATTTCCGGCAGGTACAATTATACAGGATATAATGAAGAAGGGACGATCATTGTAACCGGTTATATTGATATTAACTTTCAGGATTCTACGTCAGTTACCGGGACTTGGGAGTTAAATGCCGTGGGTAATCCGCAGGGAATTGGACCGCAGGTGGGCACGGGTACATTGGAAGGAGGAATGGAAAACGGTATTTTATATATTAACTTAAATCCCGAATGGGTAGATAACAATGTTTTTCTTCACGGAGTAATTGATGGAAACATTTACTCGGGTCAATGGATTTATTCCGGTTTCCCGGGTGTTATAGCTCAAGGAACTTTCACAGCAGTTAAATAGGAATTTGATATGCCCGATTTGAAAGAATTAGAAAATATATTTGTTGAACGAGGTTATACCGATTTCAAATGGATCGATCCGAAAGAAATTGTTGTTAATCAATGGGTGCGAATGAAGTGTACTTATGGATGCGATGAATACGGGAAAAACGCATGTTGTCCGCCTAACCTCCCTTCTGTTGCCGAATGCAGAAAATTTTTCAATGAGTACAGAACTGCTGCAATCTTTCACTTTGAAAAGAAAATAGATAAACCTGAAGAAAGACATCAATGGACGAAAAAAATAAGTAAGGGATTGAGCAAACTGGAAAGAGAAGTTTTTCTTTCAGGGTATCACAAAGCATTTTTACTTTTTATGGATAGCTGCAGTCTTTGCAAAGACTGTACAATTGAAAGGAGTAAATGCAAGCATCCTAAGCAAGCACGCCCAACACCCGAAGCGATGGCGGTGAGTGTGTTCGATACCGTGCGAAAGGTTGGCTTCCCGATTGAAGTACTTAAAAATTATAATGAAGAAATGAACCGTTATGCCTTTTTAATGGTGGAATAGAGAAGGACAAATTACCGGAATTGAATAGAAGTTAACGGTTACCGGTTGAATAAATTTTAAATCTAATAACAGTATATATTGATTCTTAGTCAACGAGGGGGACATGAAAAAGATACTTTCCATTTTATTCCTTTTGATATTTCCGTTTTTTTCCTGCAGCGATGACAACTCAACACAGCATGTTTTATATCCAATTACAACCGAGTATGATAATTTCACTTTTATTATTTATGAAGATGTAACGGATGCAGAGGTATCCGCAGTTTTGGATTCATTGAACGATAATTATAATAGGATTATAACTCATTTAAGAGTGAGTAACATGCCTCAGGTGACAGTTAGGATTTGGGCGCAGGCACACAGTAACGATTTTTACGATGCAATGCAGGTCACAATAGGTCAGATTTATCTGGGTGCAACAGGTTATACACCTTTAGCCACAGAAATGCGTCTGCTTTATAATCCTATTAGTGCAACCGAAGCCGTTCATGAATTTGCACATCTTGTTTCAATTGCACTTAAATCCAACATCTCAAATAATCCCCGCTGGTTATGGGAAGCTATTGCTCAGTATGAATCGAGAATGTTTGATCCTTCATCATTGTGGCAACCGAGCGATTTGAACTGGCCGGGCTTCACGGCTCTCAACCAATATAATTCGTATCTGCCGTATCTATGGGGTTATTTCATTTCATCATTCATAATCGACCAATGGGGAGACGACGGATTTATCAACATCATAAGAGCAAATGGAGATGTTCAGAGAACGTTCGGCATGAGCGAACAAGAATTCGGCAGTATGGTTGAAAATTACGTTAGAACCTGGGGAGAATAAAAAAAGGAGACATACCATGGAATTTGTGAAATTTACAAAAGAAAATTCCATAGCCGTGTTAACTTTGAACAGAGGCAAAGTCAATGCAATAAATGAAGATGTAGTTGAAGAGTTGAAGGATTGTCTTGAGGGAGTAGAAAAAAATCCGAATGTTAGAGCGATTATACTGACCGGGCAAGGAAAATTTTTTTCGTTCGGTTTCGATATTCCAGGTTTTATGAATCATTCGAAGGAAGACTTCAAGCGCTATCTTACAAAATTTACAGATCTGTACACATATTTATTTATATTTCCAAAACCTGTCATTGCAGCTTTGAACGGACACACAATTGCCGGCGGATGTATGATTGCTTCTGCTTGTGACCATAGAATAATGGTTGAAGGTAAAGCCAAAATATCTTTGAATGAAATAACTTTTGGATCATCTGTTTTTGCCGGCAGCGTTGAAATGTTGCAGTTTTGTGTCGGACAAAAGAATGCGGAAAAAATTCTATATACGGGTAAGATGTTTTCTGCGGAAGAAGCTCTGGCCATGGGAATGATCGATCAAATAAATACTGAAGAAAATTTTACTAATGATGTAAAAGCAATTGCTGAAGAATATGCCAAGAAAGACATTAATGCTTTCTGTAGTATAAAAAAGCTTTTGAGAAAACCTGTTCATGATGAAATGATAAAAAGGGAAAAGAAATCGATTGCCGAGTTTGTGGAAATTTGGTATTCGCCAGAGACGCGTGAGCAATTGAGGCAGATTAAGATTCATTCATAATTTTGTAAGTCATATGGGAAACGTTTGGTGGTTTGTTGCTATTGGCTTTTAATTCATTGGTTTAATTCACCCAGTGTATAAGTCACAAATAGTATGTTATAAATTAGGAACGCTTCTTACTGTCAATCAGCAAATTACCTGCTGAATTATATTACTGGGCTGATTGCGAGAGGCGAAGATCCTTTCTTAAATGGCATAGGGGATAAACTAGTTTATAATTTAACGTAGAGGCTGTTATGCAAGATTCATTGCAACAATTTGCTGTATCATCAACGAGCTTGTTTACTTTGCCTGTGATCCTGACTGGTATACTGGTGATTGTTACGATATCTTATGCATATTTTACGTTTAGAATGATGAAATCTTCGGAAAAGGCTGTTGCTGCGACAAGAGAATCAATTGATGCATTATATAGACAGATGGAAGCGGCAATGCGGCCCTACATTGATTTTGAATTAAGACGTTACCCAGACAGCTCTGTATATCTCCATATTAAAAATTCTGGCAAAATGAATGCTGAAAAACTTTCGTTGAGCATTGATAAAGACTTTCATCCCCTTGGTGAAAGAGGAAGGAAGCAAAATTTAAAGGAATCAACTTTATTTAAGAATGGTGTGGATTCATTTACACCTGGCACCGAAATTACTGTTGGGATGTTATATATTACAGAAATTGGGAAACAGGAAACTGTTTCACCGGCGAAATTTAAAATAACCGCCAGGTACGCTTGGGCAGGTCGTAAGCATCCGGTTGTTGAAGAAAATGAAATTGATTTGACCTCATTTGTCGGGAGTGGATTGATTCCCAAGCCAGATTTGCTTTATGAAGTCCATGAAATAAAGAGAATTTTGAAAAATCTGGTTGATCAAATAGGACGATTCATGGAAGACAGTAACAATAGTAATAACTTATAAAAGTCTAGAATCATGAGAGTATTAAATATCTCTCAAGTCGATACCATTTTCGCGAACGGAAGTTATCCGATCGAATTTCTTTTTTTCTATAAGCACAAATTACAAACGGATAAAATACGATCCGCTTTAAGGAAACTTTCTTCCTCCTTTTGGCCGGTCTTTGGAGAATATGGAGATGGAATTATTTACTTCGATAAATATGAAGAAAAAAATTATTTTATTGAAGAAGTGATTGATGAGGAATTTGAAATTGACGGTGAAGAAATAAATATTTCTCAAGGCAACCGACGTTTCATCCCTACTGATTCAAAAAAGTTGTTCTTCTTAAAAGTTTTGCAGTATAAGAATGGTACTATTCTATTTCCAAAGCTGAATCATATGGCGGGAGATGGTTACAGTTATTTTTACTTTTTATCAGCGCTTGCAATGTTATGTAAGAATTCCAATCAGGCTTTAGAAAAAATGTTCAGCCCATGTCATGAAAGGACAATGTTAAAAGATTTTCAATACAGAATAAAAGTTCCTTATCTCAAAACAGAAAATAGAAATCTCACCCTAAAAGTAGAAAAAATTCCCAAGTCGTCGATCCGAACAATTATTAAAGAAACATCCTCAAATTTCGGTAAGGCGGTGTCTACAAATGATATTTTATCAGCGATGATTGTTAAAAAACTGACAGAGATTCGAGCCGATCAATTCGGTAATGAGTTTCATTTGACTATTCCCATCGATGTACGTAGCCAAATAAAAGAATATGGCCGGTACTTTTTCGGTAATGCATTGATGTTTCATGTGACGGAATTTATAACAAAAGAGATTTTTGAGTGTAGTATTGAAGAACTTGCAGTTGAAATAAGAACCGGAATGCCTGAGATCAACAAAGAAAATTATCTGAAGTATTTAAAGAGCTTTGAAGAAATCATCATGAACAAGCAAACGGAAAAGCTAAAGCCGTACAATCCTGAGACCGGCTGTTTGGTAACAAATTTATCTGCGATGCCATCGGACAAACTCGATTTCGGAACGGGGAATCCCGATTTCATTTATCCGTTAACTACTGGAAAAAATGCAGCCGCAATTTTATCCGATAAAGATAATTTTATTTTGCGATTAGTATATTAAAACTCATTTAGAGAAGTATATATTTTTTATGATATTTTATTTGTGAGAATATTATACTAATTTATTGGCGGATCAGATTAAATCTTACGCAGTCAATTGGTTTTGCCACATATAAAATAACTCACCACCACAGATTGGGGGATTAAACGATGAAACGAGACAGACATTTTTTATTTTGGGTAATTCTTATAATTTCTTTTTTAAGCCATATCAATACCTCAGCGCAGGATTTTGATAAAGATATTTTTGCAAAAAGACGACAGATACTTATGGAAAAAATGGGGGATGGAATTGCGGTATTCCTAAATTCGAGTCATGCAATAAGATCAAAAGATGTTTCTTATTATCCTTTCCGCACCAACAGCGATTTTTATTATCTATCCGGTTTTGAAGATCCGGATGCTGCATTTTTGCTGTTACCTAATGCCGATAAAAAATTCATAATGTTCGTTCGGCCGAAGAACGCTATATCTTCAATGTGGTTCGGTGATGTACCCGGCATTGAGGGTGCGATGCAAATTTATGGAGCGGACACTGCATATGCTCTAGATGAATTCCCTGAAGTGCTTCATAGTTATTTGCAAGAGAAGAAAATATATTATGATATTAATGACGAAAGATTTAGCAAAGTAATCAATGCAGCTCCCGATAAAAGTATTGATGTAAATAATATTATTCACGAAATGAGAGTGATTAAAGACTCCGTGGAAATAGAACTTATTCGTAAAGCCGTTGAAATATCATGCAAAGCTCAACTGGAAGCGATGAAAGCAATTCAACCCGGGATGTTCGAATATGAAGTTGCGGCAATATTCAGTTATATATTTGAAATAAACGGTTCGCACAGCAAAGCATATGAATCTCTGGTTGCTGCCGGTAAGAATTCAACCATTTATCATTACAGTGATGTGACCGGTAAAGCCGAGGATGGTGATCTCGTACTAATGGATATGGGAGCCGAATTTCAAAATTATACATCCGACATAACCAGAATTATACCTGCGAACGGTAAATTTACAAAGGAGCAAAGAGAAGTCTATGAAATTGTTCTCGAGATGGAAAAAGTGGTTATAGAGAAATTGAAACCGGGTAATAAATTATATGACTGTACTAAAGTATCGGAGGAAATTGCCAAAGAGGGATTATTCAAACTCGGTTTGATTACGGATGAAAAAACTATCTGGCAGCATTATTTATATTATTATCCATTTATTGGCCACTCAGTAGGTTTGGATGTACATGACGTTGGAGATTTTGGAAATTATTTTGCAGGAGGCCGTGTATTGGAACCTGGAATGGTGTTTGCTTTAGAACCTAATTTATACATAGGTGAGAATTTAATCGACGGTTTTCGCTTTAATGTAATGCAGAAATTTTCAATCAGTAAAGAGGAAGTTGATGCTTTCCTTGGCGACATTTACCCGGTATTCGAAAAATACAAAGAAATAGCCGCACGTGTTGAAGATGATATTCTAATTACGGAAAACGGTAATGAAATACTTTCCGATAGATTGCCAAGAACTGTTGCGGAAATTGAAAAAGTAATGACTCAAAAAAGTTTTTTAAATGAGGAATAATAAAATGAATGATTACAAAAGCAGATTGCTTTTTCTTTTTGTCGGATTGTTAATTATAGGTTTGATTGGTTATTTTCTTTTTCGTGGACAAATAATCGGTTATATCTTTGCTCATATAGGTGGAGTTGCTGTTGTTGGATTTCTGGGTATGCTGGCGGGGTATGTCGCTCAAAAGAAAGGATACAGTTATAAATTAGCTTTCAATTTGGGTTTCACTCTCTCTATTGTGCTAGGTGTTATAGCGGTATTAGTAGTGTATGCAGTTAGTGAAAGTAAACACTTTGCATGCGGCGGCTCCGTGAGTCTACTTATTTCATTAATTGTTATCGTTGTTTATATGTTGTTTAGAAAGAAAGGAACGGTGAGCAATTAGAATCAATATAATTTGTTGATAGCATGATATGCTATCTTTGTGCGATGAGACAGTACTTTATTAATAAGAACTTCTCGTGTTATGGTTTAACCTTCTATTCTTTATGGTGGTTGTCGCATCAAGGGAAAGATATTAATAATCTAGAAGTTTTTTAAATTCCTAGATCCAACCAAACCGATGTATCAATGGGTAAGTATTCGCTGGAAGATTGAAGGTATTAGAATAACTTCAACCGATAATCCCGAGAATTTGATCATTTTGACGAAAGGAATTAATGCGTTTGATATCTACCGAAATAAAAAGAAATTGGATATAAATTGATCGTTATTTATAATTATTGAGAACTTATCTTAAAATATCCTTGTTTTTTTGGTAGAAATTAGCTTCTATCCTTTTGAAAAATATTTAAATCTTTTGAGGAACTAAAAATGAGAATCCGAACTCGTTTCTTAATAATAATATTTTTAACTCTATCAATTTTACAGAACATGAGTATTAAAGCTCAGACAGATTCGTTGAGTTTATCAATTAAAAAAGGAAATCCGGTTGTTCTTTCTTCCGACACATTATTTTTTATAAATACGAAGCTAGGCCCTTTTACACCCGCCGCACGCGCCCAGGAAATAAATAAAAAACTGGAGTTTATCTTAAATGATCCTAAATCAAAAATGGATTCTTTGAAAATTGTCGAATCAAATTCTATGACGAGAATTGTTCTGGACACGTTGGATTTAATGGTTGTAACAGATGAAGATGCCGCCCTCGCGGGGAAGACAAGAATAGATCTTACTAAAGAATATATTTCAGCAATTAAAAGTAGTTATAGTAAATATTTCGACAAGTATAATTTAAAATCTGTTTTAATTAATGTCGGTATAATTGCGGCATTGCTGCTTGCAGCCGGATTATTGTTTTGGGGAATGAGAAAAACATTTCCGAAGGTATATTATCTTATTGATTCAATGGAGGGGAAACTCTTTCGTTCGTTAAGCTTTCGTTCATACGAAATTCTGAATGCAAAATATGTTACTGGAATAATTATCGTTTTTGCCAAAGGTCTCCGCTTGGCGATATCGCTGTTTGTGATATATCTGCTTATAATCTTCTCGTTAGCCCTTCTTCCATGGACTAATGAATGGAATGTTGAACCATTGCTCCGCGGAATTTTCTTTACAGTGATAGTTGCCGTTGCAGCATATGCAGCTCTGCGTGCGCTCAATGTGTTGACGGGCATAATTAAAAATAAAATTCCCGAGTGGAAAGGAACTTTGATCAAACCGGTAAAAGTTAAGAGCGTAGAGATTTTATCGGATGAAAGGATTGCTGAATTATTAGGATTGGTGACTCAAGTGTTATACTTCTCTATTTTAGTTGTAATTGGTTATTTTTTTATAACATTGGTTTTCAGTTTTTTTGAATTTACACAAACATGGGCTTCAACTCTTTTCAATTACATTCTAGTACCTCTTAAAACTGCTTTAATTGCATTTATCAATTACCTACCCAGTCTTTTTACGATTCTTGTAATAATTTTTCTTACGCGGTACGTGATTAAATTCGTCGGATTCATTTTTGCTGAGATAGGAAAAGGTACTATTACTGTTCCCGGATTTTATAAGGAATGGTCGGTAACAACTTTTAAGATTGCTCGATTTTTAATTATAGTTTTCACTGCTATTGTTGTTTTCCCCTATCTTCCTGGTTCCGATTCACCCTTTTTTCAGGGTATTTCGGTTTTTCTCGGTATTTTATTTTCATTAGGTTCAACATCAGCGGTGTCCAACGTTGTCGGCGGGATAGTATTGACCTATATGCGTCCTTTTCAAATCGGAGACCGTGTTAAAATTGCAGACACAATAGGTGATGTTGTTGAAAAAACTCTTCTAGTTACTCGTGTTAGAACAATTAAAAATGTAGATATAACAATTCCGAACTCGATGGTTTTAGGCAGTCACATTATCAATTTTAGTTCATCGGCAAAAGAAAAGGGATTGATTTTGCACACGTCTGTAACGATCAGCTATGATGTCTCCTGGGAAAAAGTAAATGAGTTGTTGATAAGTGCTGCGAAACAAACTGAAAATGTTTTAGCAGAACCTGCATCGTTTGTGCTTCAAACCAGCTTGGATGATTTCTATGTAAGGTATGAACTGAATGCTTTTACTGATCAGCCTGGAGTTATGGCAAAGACTTATTCAAATCTTCATCAGAATATACAGGATAAATTTAATGATGCAGGAGTAGAAATAATGTCACCGCATTACTCCGCATTAAGAGATGGAAATCAAACGGCAATTCCCCAAGATTATCTTCCTAAAAATTATAAATCCCCTGGATTTAAAATCTCTCAGGATTTAAACTCGCCTAAAGATAATGATGTGAAATAATTAAGGAGAGTAGTTAAAAGGCTGTTCGGTTATGTCTGAATATCTTTTGAGCTGGAGAAGGGACTCGAACCCCCGACCGGCTGATTACAAATAGGTTAACATCATCTCATTAAGAACTGAATTCAAATCCGATAATGAACAATTTTAAAAATTGTAATGTAATGTTTGGTTTTTAATATAATAATTAAAGAAATATTTGGCAACAGAAAATTAGTTATCTGTCTATAAGATAGAAAGGAAATTTATAGAAGAAATGAACTGATAAGAAATGATTTACGAAATCCTAGAATAATATTAAAATTTATATGCTGAACAAAATATAATATTCAGAGATTCCATAATAGATAAAATGAATTTTCATTGATAGCGAACCATACATGGGATATCTTGGATTCGAGTTTCAAATCCTTCCTCACAAACGTATAAAGAGTGCTCTTCAGCAAAATCTCAATGAGGCTGTAGCGTATTTAAAAAATATCTCATACAGAAAGAACTTGATGAAATCAAGATATGTTTAAAAGATCATTTAGTTTTTACATTTTTCATACGAACTTTACATAAGAAATAATCTATTACTCAAACCTCAGAATTGGAAGTTAGTAGATGAAATCAAAGCAAGACATGTGGATTATATCTTAAGCATTATTCTTGGAGCATAGTGGACTGATTCGAATGGTTTGAACTAAAAATTTAATCCTCTATCATGTAGAAATCTGTAGCAGAATTAAAGTAATTGAATTTTTTACCACCTTCGAACATAAAAATAAAAAAGAATTGTTAGCATTAAAATTTTTTAGTTAGAGAAAATAATAAACCAAGATATGTACTGAATTATAAATATTTGTTATAAACGATATCAAAATCATCATTAGATTCATCTAAAAATTTAAATGATCGCTCGTATATCTTTACGAGTTCTTTATACTTTTTTTCGAGTCCATCAGGTATTTGTTCCCACGTAAATCTCCAAGTCCAATTACCGTGAGGCTTGCTGGGGAAATTCATTCTTGCTTCAGTGCCCGTGTTAAGAATATCCTGCATTGGTATCATAACAATATTTGCAATGGAAGCATAAGCCAGCCTAATTAATTCGGTACACATATCCGGGCCGTTGTAATTCATATATTTTTGAGCAGATAAATAGACCTCGGATTTTAATTTTTTCTCGTTCTCAAAAAATCCCTTAGTAGTATCATTATCGTGAGAGCCGGTAAAGACAACGCTATTATGTTTAAGGTTATGGGGTAAAAATCTTTTTTCGCCAGTCGGTCCGAATGCAAATTGTAAAATATTCATACCCGGAAGATTATATTTATCTCTTAACTCCCTAACAGGTTTTGTAATAACACCTAAATCTTCAGCTAGAATAGGAACATCACCAAGTTCTTTTTGTATCGTTTGGAATAGTTTATCACCCGGAGCTTTGAGCCATCTTCCATGCATTGCAGTTGTTGCATCCCCTGGAATTTCATAGTATGCTTCCAGACCTCTAAAGTGATCGATTCGGATTATATCAACCAGCTTTTTCATCTGGGTTATTCTGCTTACCCACCATGAAAAATTATCTTTCTCCATTACATCCCATTTATAAAGAGGATTGCCCCATAACTGACCCGTTTCGCTGAAATAATCTGGAGGAACACCAGCCACAGTCTCAAGTTTCCCCTCTGCATTCACTGAGAAAGATTCTTTGTTCGCCCAAAGGTCGGAACTATCGAAGGAAATGAATATCGGAATGTCACCTATGATTTGTATCCCTTTTTCATTAGCATAATTTTTAACATTTACCCATTGATTGAAGAATAAGTATTGAACGAATTTATAAAATTGCACTTCATCAGAAAGTTGTTCTTTCCATTTTTCAACAGCCCCTTTTTTTCTTAATGCAATATCACTTGTCCATTCGGTCCAAACAACTCCGCCATGATGATTCTTGCAAGCCATAAATAATGCAAAGTCATCCAACCAAAAATTGTTTTCTTCACAAAAGCTTCCGCATTCTTGGTCAAAACCATGACCGTTCTTTTTAAAATTAGCATAAGCTTTTCTTAACAAGCCGTATTTATAATTTATCACTGTTCCGAAATCGATTTTTAGGGAATCGAATTTGGGAATGCTGGTTAAATCATCTTCACTTATTAATTCTTTTTCAAATAACAAATCGGGACAGATAAGTAACGGATTTCCCGCAAAGGCAGAGCGAATGTGTAACTACAGGCCGACAGCCTGCCGTAGTCTTATGTCCGGTTGTTTCTGGATAGCAGGGCTGACCCGGCCCAAACGGCGAATGATTCTACTTCGCTCGATGGTCATCAGCTTTCTCATTCTGAAAG
>CAZKNM010000058.1:8042-18683 GCA_964554135.1 uncultured Melioribacteraceae bacterium | reverse complement strand
CCCGCCAGTTCAATTCCGGTTGTAACACTTTTACTTCCTTGCTCTGTTGCTAAAACCGATGTATTTATTGAATTCTGGATTTCATCCAATATAGACTTGACTTGAGAAGTTGCTTTTTTGGATTGCTCAGCCAGGTTTCTAATTTCTTGGGCAACAACCACAAAACCTTTTCCATGTTCACCTGCCCGTGCCGCTTCAATAGCAGCGTTTACGGCCAACAGGTTAGACTGTTCTGCCAAATCATTTACGGTACTAATAATTTCTTCGATTGCTCTACTTTGTTCACTTAGTTTGATTATGTTCGAAGCAATGGAATCCATTTGTTGACCTATTTTGTTGATACCATCAATAGCTTTTTGAGTGGATGTTTTGCCGGTTTCCGCAATTTGAGCTGAGATCTGAGATCGTTCGGACACCTCTTTCGTTTTCTGATTTGATAGATTGGTTGCCTGACGAGCCTGTTCTACGGTAACGGTAGTTTCGCTGATAGCCGATGCTGTTTCTGAAGAACTTGATGCAAGTTCCGAAATGTTGCTGAGAATTTTTTTTGCCGAGTCGTTAATGATCTGACTGGAGTCGGTTATTTTTTGAGTTAAATCTCGCAGAGAATCGGACATTTCGTTAAAGGAATTTGTGAGAACTCCTATTTCATCTTTTCTTTCGGTTTTAGGTAATTCTATATTTAAATTTCCTTCGGCGATTTTTTTTGCCGTAGTAGCAAGATTGTTAAGCGGTTTCCCGATGATTCGAAAGGATTGGATTCCCATGAAAAACGTGACGATAATGAATACCGAGACAAATAATATAAATGAGAGAGTGACTTTCGATATCATTTCACTGTTGGAAGTCAGTAGCGCGGTAACCTCATCCTGAACATCTACCATAATCGTAAGAGCTAAAGTATGAACATAATTAAGCCAGTCTTTACCTCTGGAATTAATTAAGTTTAATGCCTCATTAGCCCTACCTTTCTCAATTAATTCGATACCCTGCAGTTCTTCCTTTTCATAATATTCTATTGCAGTTTGAAGTTCGCGGATTTTTTTTGCGTGATCTTCGTTATTGCCTAGGAGTTGAAGGAGCAGAACAGCAGAATTTTTCAGGTTGCTTATTTGACTAACTACATCTTTCAAAATCTGTTTGTTAGACTCACTTTCCGGATTAACAAGCGCAGATAGAATTTGTATGCGCAAATTATTTATGTTGTTAGTGAGTTCGTTCAATTCGGTAACGGCTTGATAATTTTGTTCTGTTATTCTTTTTTGGTTTACTTCAATGCTTTGAAAATCTTCGTAAGCGATCCAAAAGATAACTAGAAGAAGAATTGTAATAAAACCAAGTATAAGAGTGATTTTGTTTGATATGGAGAGGTTTAAAAACCATTTCATTTTTTTATCTCCTATAGATATCTAGGTTTCTTCAGCTATGATAAGGTTATTGTCATTTAAAATGTTGTTTGCATTTAGAATAATTACTCTATCTGGTGAAATACCCTTTAGATATTTTTGTTTTCCAGCGTCTAATGTAGGTAATGATGTTTGAAGATTTTTTCTTGGGATTCTATAAGTGCCCATAACTTCGTCGGTGAGGAATCCCAAAATCCTATTTAGTTGTCGAATAACGATAATTTTATGAACCGATGCAGTCTCTTTATCTGGCAAATTAAGAAGCTTTTTTAGATCAAGAATTGATAATATCTCACCTCTAATATTAACTATCCCTTTCAAAAAATCAGGCGTTGATGGGAGAGAGATGATTTCCTTCATTTTGATGACTTCCTTAACATTGTCGGTTTCAAAAGCGTAAGTTTCTTCGTTTAATTTGAATTGCAAAACTTCAAGACAGTCTTCTTGAATTTCTTCAGTTACCTTTGCCAGTTTTCGAGCACGTTCTAAAAGTATTTTGCGCGCCATATCGCTGTTATCAGTTGCTTCAGACTTTATTGTATTTCCGTGATTCTTCATTTTTAACATTATTACATATTTGTTATAAAGGAATTTATCATTTCTTTTATTCTGTTTGCAGTTAATCCTCCGGAGTCTTTTACTATATCTTCATCACTGTAATTTTTTAAGATATCTATAACAATCTTAAAATGCTTATTGCTCTCGGTAGATCTACCGACTCTTCTGTAAATATTTGCAATTGAAAAATGTGCCATAGTATAGTCCGAATCTAAAAATATGGATTTTCTTAATGATTCAATGGCTTCCGTAGGACGATTAAGCGCCTGAAGAAGATTAGACTTAAGGAAATAGAGCGACGGATTTAATTTATTTTTCAATATTCCTTTATCGCACCATTCTAAAGCCGGTGTTAATAATCCACTATTTGCTAATGACATTGAAAGAAAGTAAAGTGCTTCTTCCTTTTCATTTTCGGGGATACTTGTATTTAGGGAAGGATTAGTTAAAAGTTCTTTTAGTAATTCTATTGCTTCGACATAATTTCCATCATTGTATGAGGTAATAGCTTTCAAAAAAATATCCTTATAAAATTCCTTTTTATGTTTATACGCAGGAATTTTTTTTTCGGTTTTTGTTTCTGATGGTATCTTAATCCTAGCAACTATTTTATTGCGTATAACCTCCTTCTTTTGAAAAATAATTGCATCTTTTAGAACTATTTGCTTAAATCTCTTATCGGTTAAATATCCTACTTCGGTTAGACCTAAGATAAGCCAGCCTCCATCTGCAATTGAATTGTACAAGCGCGAAATGACTTTATCTCTATCTTTTTGATCGAAATACATGAGTACATTTCTGCATAAAAGAATATCTACAGCATTTGTTTTGTTAAGAAGGGAAGGATAATTTTCATCCACCAAATTAAGGTAATTAAATTCAACTATCTTTTTAATATTGGAATCTAGCTCATACTTATTATCCGCAGTAATTCGAAAATACTTATCTTTTATTCTCGGCTGAATTTCCCTAAAGGACCATTCACTGTATTTCCCGGTTTGAGCTTTTTTTAACATTTCCATATTAATGTCGGTGCCTAAAACTGTTATATCCCAATTGCTAATGCAGTCGATTATCTCGTTAAGAATAATAGCGATTGAAAAAGGTTCTTCTCCTGAAGAACATCCCGCACTCCAGATTTTAATCTTCTTTGTATCACCAAGTCGTTTTCTGATTATATCAGGCAAAAGAATATTTCTAAGCAAATCGAATGTTACTTTCTCCCTAAAAAAGTATGTTTCACCGATAGTCAAGTGTTTTGATAAAAGCTGCAGATTTTCTTTTGAAAGCTGAGTCTCTATTAAATATTTAATAAATTCATCAAGTGAATCAAAATTAAAATCATTTGCCGCAGACAATAATCCTTTCTCCAAATCTTTTTGCCTTCCGTCGGGAAAGTAAATTCCGAGTTTCGAACTAATCAAATCGCTAATTTTTTGAAAAGATATGTCTGTGATAGTGCTCGACATTTTTCCTAATTCGGTTTAATATTTTTTATTGCTTTATTGTATTCGTCAATTTCCTTTGCTATGAAAAATTTCTCAGGATTATTTATCAGTACAAGTTCATCTGATAACTTAACAACTTCATCAACATATTCCATTCCCGGCCAAACGGATTCTCCCTTTATTACCGCATGTGCAGTTGTTTCGAAATAACCCTCAATGTCGTCAACTACAAAACCGAATTTCTTAGCGGGTGTTTTTGTAATGATTATTTTATCATGAATCGTCAACTTTTTTTGTAGCAAATTAAATTTTCTCCTGATGTCTAATATCGGTAATATTTCTCCATGAACATTGATGATTCCCATGATAGAGTCTGGTACCTTTGGAAGCGGAGTGATTTCCACTGCTTGTATGACTCTGTCAACATTCTCCAAAAAAAGAGAGAATTTTATACCATCCAACAAAAAGACTAATAACCGATAATTTTCTGCCATTTAATTTCAAATTGTCATGTTAGTTTTATGAAGTCAATATAACGGAAAACATATATATTTAAAAGAAAAATACATTATAATAATAGTGTCTACTTTTCTTTGTTTTAGTGATATAAATAACAAAAAATTTTTATTGATTAAAAGCGAAACTATTTTAAACTTGATTGTGTCTTTGCAATTGCTACTTTAAAGACTATTATCACAGCAATCTTAAAGAGAGGTACTCGACTTTTTTAGAATGATCTTTAGACAGTTATAATAAAGTTCGGAATTTGATATGAGGACGATCAACATAATTGTGTTACTTGTACTGTTGATTTGCGGTTGCCGAACCGTCACCGAGCAAGAAAAAATTGCTGATTTCGACCTCGATAAAATGCTTAAACGTGGTTCTATTAAAGCCATTACGGGTTATAACGCTTATAGTTACTTCATCTATAAGGGAGAGCCGATGGGTTTTGAATATGAACTTGTGAAAAAGTATGCAGACTATTTAGGTGTGAAACTGGAAATCATAATTATTAAAGAAATGAATAAAATGTTCGAAGCATTAAACTCGGGTGAAGGGGATATAATTGCTTTTAATCTTACGGTTACAAAGGATAGAATGAATAGAGCAGCATTTACAAATACGTTAAATTCGACGAAACAAGTTCTTGTTCAGCTTAGACCAAAGAACTGGCAATCAATGACAGCGCAAGAAATCGACAAGCAGCTGGTGCGTAATCCGATCGACCTTGAAGGGAAAACCGTATATGTTAGAGGCGGATCATCACATTTGCAGAGGTTGATAAATCTTTCCGATGAGATTGGAGGGGATATTAATATAATCGAAGCGGATCCGGAGCTCACTATGGAAGATCTAATTCAAATGGTGGCGGAAGGGGAAATCGATTACACAGTTGCAGATGAAAACGTTGCCTTGCTCAATCAAGCTTATTATTCTAATATAGATGTAGTTACCGAATTATCCTTTCCGCAGAAAATTGCATGGGGGATTCGAAAGAACGCAGCTCGGTTATTGAATGATTTAAATACCTGGATCGACAGCGAAAAGAAAAAAAATGAATTCTATGTGATTCGGAGTAAATATTTTGAAAATAGGAGAGCGTATATAACAAGACTTACAAGCAAATATTTTTCACAGACGGGAGGAAATATTTCGCAGTATGATAATCTAATTAAACAATATGCAAAAGATTTACATTGGGATTGGCGCTTGCTGGCATCGATGATTTACCAGGAATCGCAGTTTGATCCGAATGCACGCTCCTGGGCGGGAGCGCAAGGAATTATGCAGTTAATGCCTGCCACAGCTAAAATGTACGGTTTAGACAGCCTGAGCGATGTCCGGCAAAATATTTCTGCCGGTATAAATTATCTAATGTGGCTTGATAAATATTGGTATACGCAGGTTCCGGATTCAAGTGAAAGAGTAAAGCTCGTACTGGCTTCATATAATATCGGGATAGGACATGTAATTGATGCAAAAAATTTAGAGCAGAAGTTCGGTGTTAATCCTACTATATGGGATAATAATGTAGAACGTTACCTTTTGTTGAAATCCAAGGAAAAATATTTTTCAGATGAAGTTGTTCAATATGGTTTTTGCCGCGGTATTGAAACGGTAAACTATGTGAAAGAAATATTGGAGAGATACGAGCATTATAAACAGCTTTTGAATTAATCTATACTTCGCAGTGATAAATCAAAACGGATAATTACATTTTCGATTTAACACTTTTAATTTTATCATCCATTGTTTGACCTCGATCGGTGCGTGTTCCTACCTTAATAATTGTAGAAATTCTGGGCGCTCCCATTCCATGCACAACCTCATGACATTTTTTAATCGCTGTAAATACTTCATCCCATTCCCCTTCAATGTTGGTCCCGTTTGCATG
This sequence comes from uncultured Melioribacteraceae bacterium, assembly GCA_964554135.1. GTDB lineage: Bacteria > Bacteroidota > Ignavibacteria > Ignavibacteriales > Melioribacteraceae > CAZKNM01. Next base: position 12,873 of record CAZKNM010000058.1, on the reverse strand, counting down.
AAGCTGGGTTTTTAATCCCGCCTCTTGTAAAACTTTATCACACGCAGCAACATACCTGGATAATGAAACACCCACACCTATCGGCACAACGGTTAAATCGACAATTACTTTCATATTTTACTATGCATTTATTGTGTAGGATTAACTTGTTCTTCGGAAAACAATTTTATGGTCTCATCTTGTACTAAAACCCATATTGAATAAATACCTACTGCTGTTCCTATAGGGATATTAATCAAATCGATTACGGATAATATTAATATTAAAATTCTTGCCCAAGGTTTGTGATTAAGCAACCCGATGCCGCCGATAATTCCCGGTATCGCCAAAATGATAAAAAATGCTCCTAATACAGTTCCTACAATTGTAAGAATGCTTATTGCCTTTATTTCTTGAGTAGCCACTCCGATTCCGGCAAGTAATACGAAAAGAGTTAATCCTATTATCAAACCGAGAACTCCAAAACCGATTTTAAGAACAGCAACAATCGTAACATGTTTTTGCATATTGTTACCTCATTAATTATGCTACTTTAAAATAATCATTTTTTTTGTTTCGGATTTACCATTATGACGAAGTTGATAAAAATATGTTCCGCTTGGTAGTTCTGCCGCATCAAATTCGATTTTGTAAATTCCCGGATTTTGTTCTTTATCAACAAACGTAAGAATTTCTTTCCCCAGAACACTAAATATTTCTAACGAAACAAAACCAAAAGTTGAGAGACTATAGCTGATGGTTGTTTTTGGGTTGAACGGATTGGGGAAATTTTGGTAGAGTGTAAAATCGGAGGGAGTTTCGTTCTTCTCGGAATTATAATCTGTAGTTGTCTGATCCCAAAGATTTAAGTTATCCAGTACTACAGAGGACGCCACAGATTGAAAGTATTCTGATTCAGTCTGTGATAAATCTGCGTAATATGAAATTCCTTCGCAGCTTTCTAAAAAAATTGTTGTATAGAATACGCACGCAGCAAGGTAAGAACCCTTTGATGTAGGGTGAACAAAGTCCGGCATAAATAAATCAGCCACACCCCTTTCAATATAAACTTGATACCAAGCCCAGCCAACGGGTGCGACTACTATTTGATAATCATGCCCGAACTTAACCGCATTGTCTTTGATTTTCACTTGCATTGTTGCATAAGTATCGGTTTGACCTGCAACCCAGGTCATCCCATCCTCGTAAGCCCAGGGCATAAAAAATAATATTTTCGTATTGGAATTAATTCCGGCTATTGTTTCTTTCATCTCTTGGAGCAGCTGCGGAATTGATTCATATGGTATCCAGGGCATGATTATGTGATGAGTTTCCGGGAAAGCCATGTTATGAATATCCCCTTGTATAACAATATAATCCCATTGCTTTTCATGCAGCTTTTGAGTTGTAGACTCACGATGACAAATCTCAACTATTGATGTACCACCTATGATATTAGCATCTACATAAATATTCTTACCGGCGGCAGCACCCATGTTCTCTACTATCTGCGGCATACTCATTCCGGTTATACTGTTCCCGATAAAAAGTACATTGCATGTTGTTTGATTATTACTGACGGCGGAATATGAATTGACTGGAAAGCAAATGTAGCAGATTAAACACAAAAGTGAGGTAGGATTTATTCTTAAGAAAAAACCATTACTAGCTTGGTACATTTATCTCCCACCCGAATTTTGTTATTGGAATTTTCCGTCAAGATAAATTTACACGTTAAAAACTCATTCTCAATGGTAAAAGAAAGCACCTTTTCTAGTAAAAAGTTATTCTTACTAATTCTTATGTGCTCTTAATTTGCCGATGTTAACAAATGCCAACAGAAAAAATATTAAGCTGGCTAAAATGAAGATGATTGCACCAACGGTGTCTGCTCTGTAATAAAACCTAATGCCGCCGACCAGGAATAGAACACCAGCTGTTATGTTGGGTAATACGGTGATAAAGGGGCTGTATTTTTTTTCCATGAATGAACGCTCCAATTGTTAGTTATTGTAATAAACCAACCGACACGAAAATGAACAAAATAAATATTAAGAAGAAAAATAAGTGACCTTATGTAGCACTCCCCAAATAAAACAAAACCGCTACGGTAATTTTTACAAACGGACAAATCTTAATCGGAATTATTGATGTTCTAAATCCAGTGAAGAACGAAAGAATTGCCATAACCACCAGCATAAGCGCTGAAGCACGTATCACAAAAACCACGGCGGAATTTGATGGATCATAAAACATTGTGATAAGTAAAACTAGCGCACCAATGAAAATTAATGCCAGTCCCTCGGCAATCCATTCCATCGTGATGATTTTTTTATTGTCTGGTGATAGTTCACCGAAGCCCTTTACAATAGCGCTTGTCGGTATTAGATGAGCAATACCCCAGATTGCTATGGCTATAGAACCGATATAAAGTAAAGTTGTTCCTTCCATTTTGGCCTCACTTAATTTTTTTGAAACGCAGAAAGTTGCCTCTGCCTGTGTAAAGCAATATCAGGGTTTGTTCCGTTACATCATCAATCTTGTAGCATAGTTCACCGTCATCGAGAAATTCGCCGGTAAGATTTGAAACAGCATAACCGGATTTACACTTGTCCAGTATCTCGAATGTCTTTGTCTGTATCACTTCGTTATCGTAATACTCGATTTTGGTATTCTCTTTAATCTCAAGAACATACTTTGGATCTTCGAGGCTTTCCCATTTACCCTGAAGTTTATCTAATGTCGTCAGAGTTTTGTTTTCATGCCGAGCATTATCAATTTGTTCCTGTTGTGTGGTTTTTTCTTCTTCGCCGGTTTTTTCTTTACTGCAAGAAGAAAATGAAAGCATGAGGAAGACAATTACGAAGGCGATTTGAAAGAATCGATCTTTTATAGGCATAAAATACTCCGGATATTTTGTGGGTAAGTTAAGAAAAATTGAGAAAAGAAACGGCTTGAATTTTTGGGAGATAGTTGAGAAACCGCTATCTCCCTTATGAAATTAAAACGTCAAGGCAACACCTGCATAGAACGATCTGCCCAATGTTCCGTAATAAAGCACTTCTTCATAATCTGTGTTGAATAGGTTTTCAATTCTGCCGTAGATTCTGATGAGATCCGTTATTTGGTACGATGCAGCTAAATCTGCAATCGTGTAGCTTGCGAGTGTAACTCTTTCCGAAGGATAGACGGAGAAATCTTCATCTTCTCTCCTGCCGATGTATCGCAATTGTGTGTTTATGTTCAGTTTGTTTTGCCAATCATAATTCATGGAAAGTACGAACTTATGTCTTGGAATTCTCAACAATGGTTTTTCATTTCCAGCAGTACCGTCACCTTTGTCAACAGCATCAGTATATGTGTAACTTGCGGAAGCTGAAAAACCGGAGATATTTTTCAGTATGACCGAGAGTTCAACTCCTTTTGTTTCAGCATTGTTAATATTGATAGTTACATAATTCTGGTCGAAACCGAACATATTGTTAAACTGCATGTTGAAATAAGTAAGACCTAGTACCAATTTTTCATTGAAAAGAAATTGTTCGATGCCCGCGTCCCAGCCTTTGCTTTCTTCGGGTTTAAGATTGGGATTACCGAATGCCGGATCGAAAAGGTAAAAGAGGGAAGGAGCCTTGAAACCGGTTCCGTATGTTGCTTTGATTTTTGTGCCAGTTGAGCTTATGAAATAGGCTGGTGCAATCTTATAGGTAATTTGACCGCCGAATTTCGCGTGATTATCGTAACGTATACCTGCTGAAGCGAAGAATGAGTTATTTATGTTTATTTGGTCTTGGGCATAAACTCCTGTAGTCCTAACTTTCTGCTCAGGGAAAATGCTTTCGAAAGGTCCCCACTCACTCTCGGATTGAAGTTCTGTGTTGGCTTTCTCAACCTCTGTTTCAACGCCTACAACAACTACGTTATTTTTAAAGAAATGTAAGTTATTCTGCAGCTCGATTTTTGTTCTATATGCATTGACGAAATTATGCATAGCCGTGCTTGGTCTTTCATCATCAACAAAGTCGTCTGTGTTTGAAAATCGCCTAGTATGGAAGGTGCTTATTTTTTGTTCCCACAGACCGTTGAAGAGAGAAAGATTAACTGTTCCTTTGAAAAGTTGTTCTTCAAGTTTGTAAGTAAAGTTGGGATCATCTCCGTCTTTTGCCGATTGATCGAGATCCGATTTTGCATTTGTGAATCTGTAGTAAAGATCCAGCGATAAATAATCGGTTATATCGAAACCTAATCTTGATGCAAACGAATTATTTTGATATCCGTCTTTTTCATTGTTGCCGTATTTCTCGCCCGCAGCGGATACACCTTTTGTATTTAACTTGGAATAACTCACCGCATAATTAAGAAAAGAGTAACTGCCGTTTAACTCTGCGTTACCTTTCCAGAAACCGTTTGAACCTCCTTCGCTGAATAGTGTAAGTTTCGGTTTACCGTTTCCTTTTTTCGAAATGATGTTCACAACTCCTGCCATAGCATCAGAACCATATAATGTGCTTTGAGGTCCGCGTACGATTTCAATTCGTTCGATATTATTGGTTTGAAGAGAGGCAAAATCGAATGCATTGTTCGGCGAACTCGGATCATTCACTTCTATCCCGTCGATCAACACAAGCGTATGGTATGGTTTGGCCCCTCTCATAAATAAACTGCTTATCTTGCCTGGTCCGCCCTGCTGAGTAATTGACAAACCCGGAACTTCGCGTAAATAATCAATCAATGAACTTTTGTTTTGAGAATAAATTTCATTTGATGATATTAAAGTGAATGAACTTGCCAGTTCAATGGCTGGTGTTGCATTTCGTGTGGCAGTTACCAGGACATCCGATAATACAACTTT
>CAZKNM010000058.1:0-8032 GCA_964554135.1 uncultured Melioribacteraceae bacterium | reverse complement strand
CATCTCCAACTTCATCTTTTCCTGGGAGTATGACAACTTTCATTGTATCGATTTGTGAATAAACAAGAGTAGGAATACAAAAAATTCCTAAAAAAATCAGTTTGAGAATTTTCATAGAAGTTACTCCTTTTGATAATGTAACGGCAGAACCATTACGATGTGAAAAGTGTAACTTCGTGGGAGGTATAAAATCAAGGATGATTTTGAGGAGTATGATTTTGTTAATCGCACCTAACCCGCGAAGGTTGATTAATAATGGAATTTGCGGCAGGTCTCCTGGCTTAAGACATCCGATAACGCCTTCCCACCCCGATTTATCGGGGCAGTGGCTTTGTGTTAACTGATTAAGTCTATCACAGTTGCGGGGCAGCACCGGAATCCCAGCCTTATAAGCGTGTAGGTTACCGGTTTCCCTGTTAGGCAAAAGGCACCGCAAATCTTCAAAGAACTAAGCAAATTTAGAAAAGAAATTGTTTCAATTCAACGAATTTGAAACTAATTTACTTTTGTTATTCACATCCAATAACCTTATTTTGGGATATAATTATTATGGTTTATCAATTTTTTTCTTCCCTAAATGGTCATTGTGCAGAGCTTATCATTTCAAATATTTCCATCAAAAAATAAAATAAGAAAGTTAACTTATTAGCTTTGGAGGATATTAATGGGCTTATTTTCACAATGTTTATCGTCGTCTATCGGTAAAAAATTTCTAATGGCCCTGACCGGAATCTTGCTGATTTTGTTTTTGATGTATCATTTTGCCGGGAATCTTACCATGTTTTTTGGTAGGGAGGTTTTTACTACTTACGTAGAGACTCTGGCAATTTTCAAACCTATCGTAAGAGTTATTGAGATAATTCTTGCGATAATCTTTTTATCCCATATCTTTTACGGGATATGGCTTTGGATTCAAAACAAAATGGCTAGACCGGGTAAGTATGCCGTTAATGCATCATCGAAGAACAGCGATGTGTTTTCAAGAACGACACTTTTAACCGGTAGTGTTATTTTTATCTTTTTAGTAGTGCATTTGCAAACATTCTGGTATACTTTCAACTTTTCCCCTGAGAAACCAGAGTTGTGGGATATTATGACCGGATGGTTTGCAAATCCATATTATTCCGGTTTGTATGTGATTGCAACGATTTTATTAGGTTATCATTTGAGTCATGGTTTTCAAAGCGCTTTCCAGACATTCGGATGGAATCAAAAAAAATATTTCCCGATTGTGAAAGCGATAGGATTAATTTATTCGGTTGTTATTGCAGCTGGTTTTGCCTCAATGCCGATCTATTTCTTTTTTTTCTACGGAGGTAACTAATGGTAAAATTAGAATCAAAAGTACCTGCGGGTTCAATACAAGACAAGTGGACTAATTATAAGTTCAATATGAAACTTGTTAACCCTGCTAATAAAAGGAAGTTCAACATTATTGTTGTAGGTACCGGATTAGCAGGCGCATCGGCGGCGGCATCACTAGGAGAACTTGGTTATAATGTTCAAGCATTTACATTCCACGACAGCTCGAGACGTGCGCACAGCATTTCGGCACAAGGTGGAATTAATGCAGCAAAGAATTATCAGAACGACGGTGACTCCGTTTACAGATTATTTTATGATACCGTAAAAGGAGGCGACTACAGAGCACGTGAGTCGAACGTTTACAGGTTGGCGGAAGTAAGTAATGCGATTATTGATCAATGTGTTGCTCAGGGTGTTCCGTTTGCACGCGATTACGGCGGATTGCTCGACAACCGTTCATTCGGCGGTGCTCAAGTATCGAGAACTTTTTATGCGAGAGGTCAAACAGGACAGCAATTACTTCTTGGTGCATACAGTGCACTTTCCCGCCAGATTGGTTTAGGCACTGTTAAAATGTATGAACGCCGTGAAATGCTGGGACTCGTTATAATTGACGGACAGGCAAGAGGAATCATTTGTCGCAACATGATTACGGGCGAACTTGAAAGATATGTTACCGATGCAGTACTCCTTTGTACAGGCGGTTATTCAAATATTTATTTCCTTTCTACCAGCGGTAAAAATTGCAATGCTACCGCAATATGGAGAGCGCACAAAAAAGGTGCGGCTTTCGCTAATCCGTGTTTTGTTCAAATTCACCCGACGTGTCTGCCGCTCCATGGAGAAAATCAATCTAAACTAACATTGATGAGCGAGAGTTTGAGAAACGATGGAAGAATTTGGGTGTCGAAGAATAAACAAGATATGCGTCATCCGAACGAAATACCGGAAGAAGAAAGAGATTATTACCTCGAAAGAAAATATCCTTCGTTCGGTAATTTATCTCCTCGAGATATCTCTTCTCGCGCCGCAAAAGAAGTATGTGACGAAGGGCGGGGTGTTCATGGAAGAAATGCTGTTTATCTCGACTTCAAAGAATCAATCGGAAGATTAGGCAAACATGTTATCGCAGAGAAGTATGGAAATCTTTTCGACATGTATCAAAACATAACCGGAACCAATCCTTATGCCGAACCTATGCAAATCTTCCCGGCGCCTCACTATACGATGGGCGGTCTCTGGGTCGATTACAACATGATGGCAACGATACCAGGATTGTTCATTCTCGGCGAAGCCAATTTCTCCGATCACGGCGGTAATAGACTTGGTGCCAGCGCTTTAATGCAAGGACTTGCTGATGGATATTTCGTAGCTCCTTATACAGTTAGCGATTACCTTGCAACTTATAAACCCAAAGCGGTTAAAACCGATCATGCGGAATTCATTAAAGAAGAAAAAACTTTAAATGAAGAAATTCAGAAGCTGCTTTCAATAAAAGGCAAACGCACGGTAGATGATATTCATAAACAGCTCGGACGGATATTATGGAATGGCGTAGGTATGGGAAGAAATGAAAAAGGATTGAAAGAAGCTATAAGTGAGATTAAAGCACTTCGCGATGAATTCTGGAAAAATGTCAATGTGGTTGGTAATTCCCAAGATTTCAACCAATGTCTCGAAAGAGCGGGTAGAGTTGCTGATTACCTCGAACTTGCCGAGTTGATGGCTGTCGATGCCTTGCAGAGAGAAGAATCGTGCGGCGCTCACTTTAGAGAAGAACATCAGACCCCAGACGGTGAGGCATTGAGAAGAGACGATCTGTTTACATTTGTATCTGCCTGGGAATTCAAAGATGTCGGTAAATGGGAGCTTAATAAAGAACCGCTTGAATTCGAATATGTAAAACTATCCACGAGGAGTTACAAATAATGAGTGGAGAAAAGAAAATAAAATTGAAACTGAAAATATGGCGGCAGGCTGGTCCGAAAGCCGTTGGCAAATTCGTAAATTATGACATAGAAGTTTCTCCCGATGCTTCGTTTCTTGAAATGCTTGATGAATTGAACGAAAGTCTGGAAGGTAAAGGAATCGAGCCAATTGCGGTTGAAAGCGACTGCCGAGAAGGTATCTGCGGTGCATGCGGTTTGGTAATCAACGGACGACCGCACGGGCATTTGCCTGGATTAACAACCTGCCAGGTGCATATGCGTCATTTTAAAGACGGACAAACAGTGTATATCGAACCATGGAGAGCAAAAGCTTTCCCGATAATTAAGGATCTTGTTGTGGATCGGTCGGTATTCGATAGGATTATGCAAGCCGGTGGCTTTGTTTCCATTAACACAGGCGGTATTCCCGATGCAAATGCAATCCCGATTTCGAAAGATATTGCTTCACTGGCAATGGATGCCGCTCAATGTATCGGCTGCGGTGCCTGCGTTGCTGCATGCAAGAATGCTTCGGCAATGCTCTTTGTCGGGGCTAAGGTATCTCAATATTCACTGCTTCCGCAAGGACAGCCGGAGAAATACAGACGCGTTCAAGCAATGGTGAAAGTTATGGACGATGCAGGTTTCGGAAGCTGTACGAATACTTATGCTTGCGAAGCTGAATGTCCTAAGCAAATTTCCGTCTATAACATTGCAAGGATGAACAGAGATTTCTTCATGGCCAAGATAAAAGGTGAAGAAGTTACTTCATAAAGGAAGCTGATTTGGTTAAATGAAAATGTTAATCCCGGTTATTAGTTTAATAATCGGGATTTTTTTATTTCATTTTATTATAATTGCTTTCGATCTAAGCGAATTACGGAATTTTGTGTTATTTTAGATTCGACACAATCGGTAGAGCAGTATGTTTAGGAAAGAAATTAAATTCATATATGATTTTACGCTTAACAAGGTTAGGAAGATCGGAACATATCTCACTTATGATCAGATTGCAAAAGCTGAAATTCATCCCTCGATTCTTCATTACATCTCCGCTGAAATTGATTTCTTGATTTTTGAAGATCGGCAGAAAATCTTAAAGGATTCCGTATTTGATTATTCGGGTGAGAAGGTAAGTGATTTATTCGCACAGATAGCCGATGAGGTGAAAAAGAACAAAAGATTTTCATTGGAATACATTGCCAAACTGATTTTACATTCCGCCTCCTTTAATATCAATTACCTTGCTCGTCCGCGTTGGTCTTTAATGAAACTTATTTTTGAGGATGAAGAGCACAAGAACACCACGGAAATCAAGCAAATCCTGAACTATGTTTATTATTATGAATACCTGAAGAAAATTATTGTTTCATATATAAATCGGAAAAAGATACTATCCATAAATTATACTGAATTTGAAGACTTACTGAATAAAATTGACAAGCTAGGAGTTCAGTCAAATGCTCATATCCTTGTAGAATCAGCATTAGCATCTATGGTTAATTTCTTTAATCTAGGTGAACAGAATAAACATTTAATCCCATTGCAGGCGATCGAACTCTTTCTTAGAGAGAAAAATCTATTGAGTTATGTCGAAAAATTAAAAGTTGAATTTCCACAGGATGATAAACTTGTATATGATTTAAAAGATTACAAGAAAGTTTTCGACGGTGTAAAGAAAGAACGAACAGAAACCGCAGAAAAATTTGAACATGAATTAATTGGTGATGAAAAGCCCGTTCTCGAGTACGAAGAAGAACAAATTGAACCTGAAGATAAGCGGATTGAAGAAGATTATAAGTCTGATGAGAATATAAAAATATATCTTGACGAAAAAACGGAGGATGCAGAGAAAACCGGTCTGCAAGAGGATACAGACTTAGAACCTCTAGCAAGTAGTAACGATGTGAGGGAGAAAGATTTAGTTGAAGAGAAAACAGGTGAAGATTTCGAAGAACAAGAGCAGGAAAGTGAAATTATACCGGAAAGTGAACTAGATGAAGGAGAGTTGTTGGAAGAAACTGAAACGGATGAAATGGTCGAACTCGTCGATGAAGAGAGGGAGAGCGATGAATTTATTGATGATACGGAAATAATTGATAAGGATGGAAGTGAAGAGACGAAAGAAGAATTAATAGATGAAGTAGAAAACAATATTACTAGTGAGGAAGAAACGAAGCAGACAAGCCCCGGGATAGAAAAAATTATAGTTAAAACAAGGGGGAAAAGTAAAGAGCTATCGGACGAAGAACCTACATTATTTGAAGTTTTAGAGGAGATGAAAGAGGGAACAGATAATACTGCATTGCAAAGCGAAGAAGATATGCAAAAGAGTGAACCAGAAATACTAGAAGAAAAGCCGTGTTATCTTGCAAAGAACGGGACTAAACTAGAAGTATCCGAGCTGATTGAAAGAAAGAATATAACCAAAGTAATCGAAATAGTATTTGATTACGATATTGAAGAATTTGCTAATACTATAGACAATGCATGCAGCTGCAGTACCAAGAATAAAGCTATGAGCCTTCTTAATGATTTGTTTGAGAGGAATAAAATAGACACATCTTCAAAAGAGGCTGAAACACTCAAATCAGTCATATCCGAATTTTTTGATCGTAAGTCGAAATAATGTTTATTGATTATGTAAAAATATTTGTAAAAGCCGGAGACGGTGGAAACGGTGCTGTAGCATTTCGTCATGAGAAATTTGTACCGAAAGGGGGACCCGCAGGTGGCAACGGTGGTCGCGGTGGAGATATTGTTTTCTTAGCCGACCGCAATTTGCATACTTTGCTTGATTTGAGATATAAAAGAAGATATGTGGCAAAGGATGGTGATAACGGTGGAACTTCGCTCAAAGATGGCAGGAGCGGTTCCGATGTAATTGTAAAAGTACCTGTAGGCACACTGATAAAAAGCGGCGAGACTGAAAGGATACTTTGCGATCTTGATGAAGATGGTATACAATTCATTGCTGCGAAAGGAGGCAAAGGGGGAAAGGGAAATGCAAATTTTGCAACTCCTACCAATCAAGCTCCCAGGTTTGCCGAAGAAGGGAAACCCGGTGAAGAAGGAAATATCATTTTAGAATTGAAATTAATTGCCGATGTTGGTTTGGTCGGATTTCCGAATGCCGGAAAATCGACATTCATTTCAACTGTATCGGCTGCACGCCCTAAGATTGCCGATTATCCTTTCACAACACTCGAACCGAACCTGGGAATTGTTAAGTACAAAGACTTTCGGAGTTTTACTGTTGCCGATATTCCGGGAATAATTGAAGGTGCTCATATCGGCAAAGGACTAGGAATAAAATTTTTAAGACACATCGAACGGACTAAGCTGCTTATGTTGATGATAGATATTTCTTCGGCTGATATTCAGAAAGAATATGATACACTGGTAAACGAATTGAATAATTATAGTAAGGAACTTACAAGGAAAGAGAGATTTGTTGTATTAACCAAAGCCGATTTATTACTCGAAGAAAAAATTGAAAAAATAAAAAAGAAAAAAATCAAAGGTTATAAGGGACTAATATTCATTTTGTCTTCAGTAAGCGGATACGGTGTTCAACAAATATTGGATTATTTATGGCAGCAGCTCAAAGATTAACTCCCCGACTTTTATCGATGAGGTTATTACTCCTTTTGGTAATTACTATATCAGCAAGTATTATAGGATTAATAGTAGGGAGTATGGAAATTTCATTCGGTGATTTGCTCAGCGTACTCTTTTCATCAAACTCCAATCAGACAATATCTAAAATCATTTTTGATATTCGTTTGCCGCGTATATTGCTAGCAATAGCTGTTGGCGGTGGGCTTTCGGTAGCTGGAGCGGTTTTCCAGGCAATTCTCATGAATCCATTAGCAGAGCCTTACATTTTAGGAATTTCCAGCGGTGGTACTTTTGGTGCGGTACTTGCAATGATGTTAGGTATATCCTTTATATGGATCTCTACATTTGCATTTATCGGTGCATTATGCGTTATGGCTGTTGTTTTTATTCTGGGAAGAAGGTTCGGTGAACTCGAACCAAATGTTTTGTTATTAACCGGAATTATGGTGGGAGCGTTTTTCTCGGCAGCTATCCTTTTGATGATGACAATGCTTGGAGATTCCATACGTTCGGCAATATTTTGGCTAATAGGTAATCTGGCATTAGCAAAAGCGGAAACTGTATATTACATTTTACCGGTCACAATAATTATCTCTATTTTCCTTTCATTGAACGGACAAAAGTATAATGTGCTTTCGTTGGGAACGGAAAATGCTCTGCATATGGGAGTAAACACAGCTTTTATAAAAAATGTTTCGTACATCTTAGCCAGTATTATGATCGGTGCGATAGTCTCAGTAAGCGGTATAGTGGGTTTTGTCGGTTTGCTTATTCCTCATGTGTGCAGATTGATTTTCGGAATTGACAATAGAATTGTAATTCCTGCTTCATTTTTTGTTGGAGCCTCTTATTTGATTTTGGCTGATACACTAGCGAGGAGTATAATTGCACCAGCCGAACTTCCCGTTGGTGCAGTTACTGCTTTAGTCGGCTCTCCGATTTTTATTTATCTTTTAAGAAAGAGATTTAATCTAATTACATAGAGAGGAAGCAATGCAAATGAAAAAGATTATATCGGTATCAACGGTTGTGTTGATGTTACTCTCAGCCTGTTCGGCCGGGATTAATATTTTTACCGACAGGGATGAAGTAACTCTCGGTCTGCAATTTTCACAAGAAATACTAAACAATTCGAAGGAATATCCGATTTACAAAAACGACAAAGTGAAAAATTATAT
>CAZKNM010000057.1:0-19025 GCA_964554135.1 uncultured Melioribacteraceae bacterium | reverse complement strand
GGGTTCGGTCTCGAAGGAAATGCGCATCCCTTCCACGAGCGCGCCGATCCCCGACCGCTCGACGGCCGTCACGTGCACGAACACATCGTTGCCGCCGTCGTCAGGCTTGATAAAGCCGTAGCCTTTTTGCGTATTATAAAATTTCAAAAATTTTGTATTGTCTTTTCGTAATTCATACAGCAAGAAATCAATTGTATAAGTCCCATTTAACTTGCATATAAAAAAATCCAATTCCTCTGGGAATTTCAAAGTTAATTTGTCTTTCAAAAAAGATCGGGGACCTAAATCATAGAATAACAGATATGTAAAGTTTGGTATTTTGTAGATATATTCAGCAGTAATACCTACATACTTATTTTTTGGATAATTTTTCAATTATACCCCAGGTTTAAGACCTGTAATAGTGTGTTCACAAACAGTCAAAGACCTAGTTTTATCAGATTTTTTATGTACAACTGATGTACAAGCTGAAAATGGTCCAATATGCTTATTAAATATTATCTCGTCAATTTCGGTAAGTACTATTTTTTTGTAACTTGGGTGGGTATTAAAATTAAACAGTCCAGTTTGTTCCAGATTATTGAAAAATTTTATTATATCTCCTTCGTTTCTTTTGAAGGAAACCAAATCGGAAATTTTTTTAATACCGTTTATAGAGATAATTCTATCGAAAAGAGACTTACTTACACAGCAATATTCATTTTCGGTTTGGTCGGCTGAAGATATTATAACCTCGCCGAAACTATCTAAAATCAAATAATGATAAGAATTACTCTTAAACACTGGAAATAAATTTGTGTAATTCATTTTATTCAATCCTCACTTTATATAATAAAATTTTATTCATAATTAAGCTAGTCAATAATTGATTATTCTCATTAATTAGCAAATTTTAAATACGGCTCGAAATATTCAGTAAATTTCTCTACAATTTCTCCACAAAGAAGTTCCAAAGTTTGAATTTCTTTAGAATATCTTAATATAATCTCTTCATCAATAATTACATAATCCCCAAAATACATACTACCTAAATTTTCTTTTTTTTCTTTAATCCAAATTTTATTGTCTGTATGTGTATTTAAAAAATATAAATTATATAAATCTCCTGGTGTTATTTTTTTTTTATTTTTAATTTCGAAATCTTTTATTTGTTCGTTTATGGATTTACTCTTATCAGGGTCTAATTCAGAATATAGACAAAGTAAATCAACATCACTCAAATTAGATTCATTGATTTCTTTATTAAATGTATCTTCATTTCTTGGGTTACCATTCTCTCCAATATCATCTGTAAATATTTGCAGGCGTATTTTTTTTATTTCATTATTTTCATTAAAGGCGATGGCATGTTTTATTGTGTTCTCTCTATTCTTTGCTGAAAATAATTCCGAGGGCAATAGAATATTTGTTGCAAGAAGAGACTCTTTTGCAGATAACTCAAATATTTTTGCCCATAGGGCGTAGTGATTGATATCACATTCCGGATTGATAAAAATAAAACCTACTTTACCATTTTTAATAAACCTAGTAACTCTTTTATCAAAAAATCCGTTTTCTTTAATTCGTAACGCACTCAGATGATTTGTTGTAAGTTTATCAATTATATCTTTATTATCCTGCCATAATTCCTGAATAGTAAATTCCCAATTCTTTCTTAAAAAATTAAAGAGTATTTCATCTGACGTTGCTGCTTTGCATACAAACATTGGGCTGCCTTCTGGTGGATCTCCATCATTTGGTCTTAATAAATACTTTGGAATTCTTTTACCAATAGTATCACTAACATCGCTCTCAAAAAATAACTGTATTTCAAAAATTTTACTAACAACAATACTTAAAATACAATAATTGATTACCTGACTCCATGGGAAACTTGGATCCCAAGGGAATTGTTGTGCAGAACAACATGACAAAATGAATCCTAGTATTATGCCTACAACTATTACCAATATGAACCTTGTTGTTTTTGACAATTTATCACCTCGAAAAATGTTGTAAAAGCAGTAGCCACTTTGTTAGTTAAAATAAATAAAAATAAGTAAGTTCAAAAGCATTATATGAAAAATATTTAAGTTTTTTTGTATCCAAACTAAATAAAATATTTAATAACTTTTTATCTTGATTTAACGGTCAAAGAAAACTGGGGAGGATAGCTACACTACTTTTCAAGGACATGCAATGAGTAGAAGCGGAATAATTAAAGTAAAGTATGACGATGAAGACATTATCATTGGCGGTAATGCTGTAACAGTGGTTGATGGAACCATTTCAATATGAAAATTGACAAATGAAAATTAAAAAAAAATAAAAAGGAATGTGAATAAATGAGTAATAAAAACATACCTTATCAAATAATAGATTGGTCATTAATTCCTAAAACAGAACATAAAGGAGAAGAAGGAATTGCAGATTGGCAGACTTTGCAATTTGAAGGACTTCGAATAAGAATAGTTGAATATTCCAAAGGTTATATTGCCGATCACTGGTGTAAAAAAGGTCATATTGTACACTGTCTTGAAGGTGAATTTATTAGTGAGCTTCAAGATGGTGATGAGACTGTTTTAACTAAAGGAATGACGTATATCGTTTCGGATGATCTAAGTTCTCATCGTTCAAAAACGCAGAGTGGGGTAAAACTATTGATTATAGATGGAGACTTTTTAAAGTTGACAGAGTAACAAAGTAAGAGAGATAGTTTGTAACTACTGATTATTATTGTCTGAAATAAGTGAAATTAAACAGATTAGAACCCACATGGTTATTTTGATAAACGAATTTTGGGAATTATGAAAAGTCAAATCAAAATAGTCGCCGCAGGAGAAAAAATTTATTTTTCTTCCACATCTGAGAACGATTTGGATTTTATTTTATCATCAGAACGTCATCCGGACAATAAAAAATATATAAGGTGTTGGACTGAAGATGAGCATATAAATGCGATGAATAGCGATAACTACGCACATTGGACGATTAGAACAAATTCGGATGGTAAACGAATAGGTTATATAATTCTTACAGGCATCGGAAATCCTCAACGTAGTATCGAATTTAAAAGAATTGTTATAAACGAAAAAGGAAAAGGACTTGGGAAAGAGAGTGTAAGACTTTTGATAAAGGTTGCTTTTGAGATTATGAACGCTAACCGGCTGTGGCTGGATGTAATCGATTATAACGAAAGAGCACATAATTTATATCGTTCTCTTGGATTTATCGATGAAGGCAAAATTCGAGATTGTGAAATAATTGATGGTAATTTAATTTCATTCTATGTTATGTCTATTCTAAAAAAAGAATACGAGCAACTAAAACATACCATTTTAGCCAAAAGTTAAGTTTGGACAAGGATTATATGGGAAAAATAATTTTAGTATTCAACGGCTCTGCACGAGAAAAGGGAAATACTGATTCAGTAGTTGCGAAGTTCATTGAGGGAGCCAAGAGTTCCGATCTAGAAGTACACAATTTCATGTTACGCGATTTAAGTATCGGTAATTGCAAAGGTTGCTATAAATGCAAAAGTGAATCGGTATGTGACTTGAACGATGATATGACAAAAATTAGAGAAGGGATTGAAAAATCGGATGTATTGGTGTTTGCATCGCCTGTTTATTGGTGTGAAGTTACCGGTTTGATGAAGACTTTTATTGACCGGCTCTATTTTTATCACCATCCTAATACAGCAGAATTAATTGCAGGTAAAAAAGCGGTTGTACTTACAACACTTGGTGAATCAAGTAATATCGATTATGAAACGGAGATTCTAATTGAATTTTATAGACGAGCATTTAAAAGTCTAAAAATTGATTTGATTAAACATCTCGTGTTCTCAGGTTTGATGGAAGCAGAAGCTATTCAAAACCGACCTGAATATTTGCAGCAGTCCTTTTCGTTTGGTAAAAATTTGATAAATATTTTATCTTAAGTAATATAATTGGATTTATTTTTTTACATTTTATTGAGCTAAATGAATATCTACCCTATCATCGATTTACATTGCGATCTATTATCTTATCTTGCTGAAGCTTTAGGATCAACACCGTTTGATACTGATAATATCGGATGTGCGGTGCCATACCTGAAGCAGGGTAAAGTTAAATTACAAGTCTTAGCAGCTTATTCTTCGACTAGTAACGGAAGCGCGGCATTTGGTGAAAAGCAGGTAGGAATCTTTCAAAAATTGGGAACTGATACAAATCAAGATTTGGAATTCGTATCTGGATATAACGAGATTATTAACGTTTTGAATTCCGCTAAAGTCGGTGTAATTGGTGCAATAGAAAATGCTTCATGTTTCTGTGAAGAAGATGAACCATTGGATGCAGGATTAGAAAGACTTGAAAAAATGATCAATGGTTTTGGAAAAATTCTGTATATCGGATTTACCCACATGCCCGAGAATAGATTCGGCGGCGGTAATTTAAGCGACGTCGGATTGAAGGATGACGGGAAAACATTACTTGAATATTTAGATGGTAGAAAAATTGCCGTTGATTTTTCCCACATGAGCGATGCGCTCGCTAATGATACTCTCAATTACATTGATAAAAAGGAATTACAAATATCGATCTTAGCAAGCCATTCTAATTTTAGATCTATTTATGCTCATAAAGCAAAAAGAAACCTGCCCGATGAAATTGCAAAAGAAATTTGTTCAAGGAAAGGGATAATCGGCATAAATTTCATTAAAGATTTTATTGGGGAAAATCCACAAAAATTGATGGAACATATAATGTATGGATTCGCTCAAGGATTTGAGGATAATCTCAGTTTCGGTGCCGATTTTTTTTCGGCGTCTAATATTCATCAGAGTGATACCGGTATATTTTTTTATGACCAACATGCAAATGCCGGCAAGTATCCGTTGATAATGGATGAACTTAAAGGTATCATATCTGAATCGCAGATGGCAAAATTAAGTCATCTTAACGCTCTAAATTTCATCAAAACTGTTTGGTGATAGTTCTAACTCCTTAAGCGGATTATTTGTACGTATCCGAACATCATTGTTGAAAAAACATACAATAATGTAATTCCCATCTCTCCTTATTAACAAAAAACACTTATTTATGTTGCGGCATAACCTTTGATTATAACATTAGTAGACAAAATGGAGCTATGCTGTGCTGAGAAATATGATAACAATAGCCTTTAGAAATCTTAATAAATTTAAGCTTTACTCTTTTATAAATATTGCAGGTCTTTCAGTTGGAATGGTTTGTTTCATCCTCATTTCTCTTTATTTAATTGATGAAATGAGTTGGGATAATTTTCATACAAAAGCGGATAGGATTTTTAGAATTGCAACGATCTGGGGAGATGGTGGACAAACGCGCACTCCTCATCCTATGGCACAAGCATTGGTCAATGATTTTCCGGAAGTTGAACAGGCTGTTACTATGTCTCCATTATGGGACGCAGGCCTTACATGGTTGGAGATACCGGTTCAATACGAAAATAAAAGATTTCAAGAGAATAGACTCTTTTCTGCAGACACTACTTTTTTTGAAGTGTTTACGTTTAAAACTTTGCTTGGAGATGCTGATGCTGCTATTCGGGAACCGGGAGCATTAATTATTACGGAAAGTACTGCAAAAAAATATTTTGGTGATGAAAATCCTATCGGCAAGTTCATGAAGCTGGATGATCGACACGACATGATTGTAAAAGCCGTGATCGAAGATATTCCGGCAAACTCACATTTTCATTTCGACTTTTTGATTTCTTACCTTACACTTAAACCTAATGAGCGAAGTAATTATTATACCTGGGAGGATTTCGGACATTTCAACTACATTGTTCTTAAAGAAGGTACTGATTGGAAGAATGTTGAAGCACGGATTCCCGAATGGTCAAAAAAATATATAGACTATTCTATTCCCGACCTTCATTCGGAAGAAGATGTTTCCAAGTATTTGAAATTACAACCGGTAAAAGATATCCATTTGAAATCGCACTTACGCTGGGAATTAGAACCGAATGGCGATATGGCGTATGTTTACATTTTTTCTGCTTCCGCCATTTTGATTTTATTAATTGCATGTATCAACTTTATGAACCTCGCTACTGCACGCTCAATGCACCGGGCTAAAGAAGTTGGGATGCGTAAAGTTGTTGGAGCTCAGAAGACACAATTAATATTTCAATTCTTAATTGAATCTTTATTGCTCAGTTTTATCGCTGTTATTATTGCAGGTATCTTTATTGAGTTTTTAATCCCATATTTTAACAGCTATACTGGAAAGAATATTACTTTTGGTTTGCTGAAGGATACAAATTATTTAACTGGACTTCTGATATTAACTGTTATTACGGGATTAATTGCAGGCAGCTATCCGGCTTTCTATCTTTCTTCATTCAAACCGATCAGAATTTTGAGAGGGAAATTTTTACAAAGTAAATCAAACGGACGTTTTCGAAAAGGTTTGGTAGTTTTTCAATTTTCAATTTCAATTTTCTTAATTGCTTCAACAATTATTATATACCAACAAATAAATTACCTTAAGACAAGAAATTTAGGTTTCGATAAAGAGCACGTCTTAATCATCCCCATAAAAGACAATGAATTACAGAACAAGTACCGTGTATTCAAAGATAATCTTCTAACAAATTCGAATGTAATAAGTGCTGCCGGAGTTACTAATGTGCCGGGTGATCAATTTAATGTTGAATCTATCCGATGGACTCCGGATCAAGAACCGGAACGTGTATACGAAATGTGGATCGATGAGGATTTCTTTAAAACATTGGATATTAAAATAATTGCCGGAAGAGCTTTTTCAAGGGAATATGGCGCAGATTCCGTTGAATCATTTATTCTGAATGAAACTGCAGCTAAAAGATTTGAATGGCAGAATCCAATCGGAGAGGTGATTACATATTATCCGCAAGATCGTGTTATAAAAGGTCCGGTGATTGGCGTTGTAAAAGATTTTAATTTTCAATCACTTCATCAAAATATTGAATCGTTATTGCTTCATCCAATGGGCAATTGGAGTAATAAACTTTTAGTAAGAGTAAGAGGAAATAATATCGAAGGGACCATCAAGTTTATTGAAAGGATTTTTAAAGAAATGTCACCGCGAAATGAATTTGAATATTCTTTCCTCGATGAATTTTTTGATAATGCTTATCGCAGTGAAGAAAGGATGGAAAATTTATTCATATTGTTTTCTATACTTGCAATAATAATCGCTTGTCTCGGATTGTTTGGTTTAGCCGCTTTTACTGCGGAGCAGAAAACTAAAGAAATCGGTGTTAGGAAAGTAATGGGAGCTGGTGTTGTCAATCTTGTCATACTGCTCAGTAAAGAGTTCAGTAAATTAGTTGTCATTGCAAATTTAGTCGCGTGGCCAATCGTATATTTAATAATGAATTACTGGTTGAATGATTTCGCTTACAAAGTTAATGTGAATTTATTAGTCCTTTTAGCATCCGGATTAATTGCTTTGCTAATTGCTTCGTTTACAATTAGTTATCATGCTGTAAAAGCAGCGATTGCAAATCCTATAGATTCGCTAAGATATGAGTAATTATTTTATTTGTTTCGTCTAAAGAATACCTAAACAGGGGGAAATATGAAAGACATATGTATTCCGGTTCCGCATTTCGGTGAACATCAAATAGCCGAAGTAGAAGTAACTGTAAACGGTAAGAAGAAAAGGTTCAACTTTAGAGTCGAATCCTTCGAATGGGATGGAGAGATTGACAACAAGAAAGACGTGCTCTCACAAACCGAAGAAAAAGTAAAAAAGCTTAAAGAAAATATCGAAGGATATGATAGAAGCTGGGAGCTTGTTCAGATTTATACTCCGTCTCAAGGTTCTCAACATATTCAGGTTTTATTCAGGCAGCGACAAACTAATTAGCTTGTCATTAATTATTAAGCATGATGAAAGGTAATGATCCTTTCATCTTTTATTAAGAAGCGAGACTATCATTTAATTGAGCAGAATTAATTTCGGGATTAATTTTGATGCGGATTACTTTTAACATGCTGGATAGAAGAATAAATACACCTACCCATTGAACGATGTTCAAAATATTTCCCCTAATTAAATATTCGAGTACAACAGCCGTTAGAGGGAAAGCGAGTTCACAAATGGTTGCTACCGAGGCAGTTATTTTTTTCAATCCGTAGTAATAAAGAAATATTGCCGGCCCACCCGTTGTAAAAGCAATTATTAGAAAGATAAGCCATTGTGAACCTGAAACACTTGCTATTTCCTTAATATCGCTAAAGCTCAACACAATGATTATTAATATTACTGCCGACATGAGAAAGCGGAGATAAGTCCCCATTTCAAATCCAACATTTTTAAGAGCTAGTTTACTTAATACTGTCGATGAACCGAAACTTGCCGCAGCAATAATTGCAAATAAACCGGCAAGAATTGTAGACTCGCCTGTATTAAGACTAGGTGCTTTTACACCGAACGTCATCAAGTATGCACCGAAAATTGCAAATCCGGCCCACATAAAAAATTCCTTCGGCAATCTTTCTCTTAAAAAAATCGCCGCTAAGATTAATGCAAAAGCAGGTTGTAGTTTTTGTATAAATATCACAATCGAAAGATTCACGGAATTCACATAGAAGAGGGCTTTAGTAATTGCCATTGTACCGATAGCACCGCCGAAAAGCGCTACTAGAAAAAATGCTAACCAATCTTTTAATGGAAGTGATTTTAAGGTTTGTAACCGTTTTACCAAAAATGGTGAGAGCAAAAGAGCTACAATTGTGCTCTCTATAAAGACAACCAACGGGACTGGAAGATTAAATAACGACGGGCGTAGTACAATTCCATCTATTCCCCATAAACTTGCAGCAACAATCACAAAAAAAGGGGCGAATCTGCTCATCCTATTTGCCACATTTGTGGAGAAGTGAATTAATTATACAAATACTGGTAATAATCCAACAAGGATTATTACCGAAAATAAAGTTAGTAAAAATAAATATATGCTGTCTATACTTTGGCTTTGATTTTTATGCTAATAATATTTTTCTTTTCAGTTACTTTTACCTGAAAATATTTTTTTCCGGTGATGCTTTCGCTAATTTTTAATTTTATATGCAAATGCTTAATTTACAACCATGTCTATTCTTAAAAAAGAAGATTTTCAATACTTTATTATATAACAATTTCGGGGGTCTCAATATGAAAAACTCAATACTTTTTTTAGTATTCGTTTCATTCTTCATTTTAAGCACTGGCATAACTGCACAGGATAAGGGAATTTTTAAGGAGACAAAAAATGCTTTCTGGGACAAGGTGAAAAAATCAACCGAAGAATTTAAAAAGAAAAAAGAGGAAGAGCACAAATCCTTTGTTGTAGATTTATCCGGTTACGCCCTTCCAAAATCGGTTGATGAATTTACTTCCTATTGGCACAACGAACCTATCTCACAAGCTAATTCAAATACCTGCTGGTCATTTTCAACAACTTCTTTTTTCGAATGTGAAATTTTCAGATTATTCGGGAAAAAGGTTCAGCTCTCGCCGATGTGGACAGCATATTGGGAATTTGTAGAAAAAGCGAGGGGATTTGTTCAACACAGGGGAGAGTGGTCGTTTCAAGATGGATCCGAATCGAATGCTGTTTCAAGAATATGGGAAAAATACGGTGTTGTCCCAGCTGATGTTTATACAGGCTTACTTCCAGGTCAGGAATTTTTAAACACGAGCGATATGTTCGACGAAATGAAAGGTTACCTGGATTTCGTAAAAGAAAATAACATGTGGAACGAAGAGGAAGTAATAACAACAATCAAATCCATAATGGATCATTGGATCGGTACACCACCGGAAAAGTTCACCCTCGATGGAAAAGAATTTACTCCAAAAGAATATTTAAAAAATTATCTCAAATTAAATCTTGATGATTACGCAGAAGTAATGTCTCTTGTGCAGCAGCCATATTGGGAACAAGTGGAATACGAAGTCTCCGATAACTGGTGGCATAACAAAGATTATTATAATGTTCCACTGGATGTCTTCATGGAAATCATCAAGAAGGGAATTCGAAACGGACATACAATATGTATCGGCGGCGATGTTTCCGAACCCGGTAAAAATCCCGAACTGGATGTATTCATGGTTCCATCGTTCGATATTCCAACGGAATACATTGATGAAAATGCCAGACAATTCAGATTTAGCAATGAAACATCTACCGATGATCACGGCGTTCACATGGTCGGTTACCTTCAGAAAGATGGAAAGGATTGGTATCTGATTAAGGACTCCGAATCCAGCTCAAGAAATGGTAATAATGTAGGATACTATTTCTTTAGTGAAGATTATGTGAAATTGAAAATGCTTGGATTCACCATTCATAAAGAAGTTTTAGGAG
The DNA here is from genome assembly GCA_964554135.1 of uncultured Melioribacteraceae bacterium. Classification (GTDB taxonomy): domain Bacteria; phylum Bacteroidota; class Ignavibacteria; order Ignavibacteriales; family Melioribacteraceae; genus CAZKNM01. The sequence goes on along the minus strand of CAZKNM010000057.1, from coordinate 8,675 downwards.
ATTTGCTGGATAAATTCAAAGAGTAATCTTTAATAGGTCTATGTCATTGAAGTCCTCGTACCAGAGGGCTTCTTTATTTTGTCTCATTAGAATCTTTCACAATTTTTACTTCATGTTGCTGGATATCTTCAGATATGTGTAGAATTTCATCTATCATTTCAATACATTAGACTCGAAATATAAAATTGCGGAAGTCAAAACATAATCCGGATGAACACGCATATCTTAAGCAAGTCGTCTTTCCTAAAAGGAATTCAGTGCGAGAAGCATCTTTACTTATATAAATATCATCCCGAACTTCAGGATCAGCTTACCGAATTGCAGAAAGCCGTTTTTAACCGCGGGCATGAAGTCGGGAAACTTGCTAGAGAACTTTTTCCCAACGGTATCGATGCCAGCCCCAAGACTCACTTCGACTACAGCGGTGCACTGAAACTAACAGACAAATTAATAACTGACAAAGAAAATGTAATTTACGAAGCTGCTTTTCAATCCGACGATGTTCTAGTTGCGTCCGACATTGTTGTGCGTGACGGTGAGAAATGGAAAATCTATGAAGTGAAAAGCTCCACCAGTATTTCCGAAGTCTATCTTCTTGATGCGGCTGTTCAATATTATGTGATTTCTAAATGCGGAATTGAAATAAGTGATTTCTCCATAATCTACATCAACAATGGTTATGTTAGAAAAAGTGAACTTGAACTCGACCGGTTTTTAAAAATCGAATCGGTTCTGGAATTAATTCAAAAAGAACAGGCAGATATTGAAAATGAAATTCAAAGATTAAAGAAGGTATTGGCAGGAAAGAAAATCCCGGAAATAGATATCGGAGAATATTGTACTCATCCTTATACTTGTTCATTCTTCGGCACTTGCTGGAAACATGTACCGGAAAATTCCGTTTTTGAAATATCAGGTATGCATCTATTTAAAAAATTCGAACTGTACAATGCCGGAATAATAAAGATTGATGACGTCTCGGATAAAATGCCTTTGTCAAGAAATCAGAGGCTTCAGGTAGATACTTTCAAAAGCGGTAAAACTGTAATTAATAAAGGGGCAATAAAAGAATTTTCGAATACACTAAGCTACCCGATGTATTTTTTAGATTTCGAATCATTCCAACCGGCTGTTCCGTTATATGATAATTCATCTCCTTATCAGCAAATACCCTTTCAATACTCACTTTACTTTCAAGAGACAGCCGGGGGTGAACTACGACATTTTGAATATCTTGCCGAAGCTGGAGTTGATCCTAGAATCGGATTTATAAATTCATTGTTAAAGGATATTGATGAACAAGGAGATATAATTGTATATAATCAAGCTTATGAAATCGCGCGGTTGAAGGAATTAGCCCGGGACTTCCCTGAATATTCCGAAAGATTAGAGACAGTTATTTTGAGGATAAAAGATATAATGATTCCATTCCAGAAAAAATATTACTACTCACCTATGATGAAGGGATCATACTCCATAAAAAATGTTTTACCTGCTTTAATATCCGAATTAGATTATACAAATCTCAGTATTACCGATGGTGTTACTGCTTCATTGGCATTCGAAAAATTGCAGAGAGAAACGGATATGTTCCGCGTGAACGAAATAAGAAATCAGTTACTCGAATATTGTAAACTCGATACGCTTGCTATGGTTAGGATTTATCAAAAATTTAAGGAAGTGATTGACTATTCATAATATTGAAAATGAAATCGAACTCAAGAAAATTTTGAAATCATAATATTTATTTTTATATAAAACAAAATTATTCAATGGGAGGAACAATGCGGAAGATAATCTTTACGGTTTTTCTATTTACATACTCGGTCGCTTTTTCTCAATCATTAAAAACTCCGGAAGAGTTTATTGGATTCAAAGTCGGTGCAGATTATAAACTCGCCGATTACGAAACCATCCAAAAGTATTTCAGGCATATGGCGGAAAACTCGAACAAATTAGTCTATCAAGAGATCGGCAAGACGGTGCAGGGACGGGATATGTTTATGGCAATTATTTCAACCGAAGAGAATATTAAAAATCTGGAAAAGTACCGCGGCATTGTTAAAAAACTTTCTGACCCGAGGAAGTTATCAGATAATGAAGCTTCACAGCTTATCGAGGAGGGGAAGATCGTTGTGCTGGTAACCTGCAATATACATTCTACAGAGATAGGAGCCGCTCAAATGTCGATGGAACTCGCATATGATTTGATAACTGATAATGCTCCGAATGCAGTAAAAAATATTATGAATGATGTGATTTTTATTTTGATACCGTCAATCAATCCGGATGGTACAACTATGGTTGTGGATTGGTACAACAAATATCTTGGTACGGAATACGAAGGAAGCCGAATGCCTTACCTTTATCATATTTATGCCGGGCATGACGACAACCGAGATTGGTTTATGTTCAATTTACCCGAAACGCGCAGCGTGATAGATGTTGCTTACCATAAATGGATGCCGCAGATTTGGCTGGATGAACATCAAATGGGGAGCGGAGGCGCAAGATTGTTTGTTGTACCTTACAAAGATCCTTTGAATCCAAACGTGCACCCGTTAATTTGGCGCTGGCAGAAAGTGATAGGAGGAATAACCGCACTGCAGATGGAAAAACAGGATTTTACAGGTATTATTGATCAAGTTTATTTCGAAGGCTGGTGGGAAGGCTCTGCAAGCGACTGCGGGCTTTGGCATAACCAGATTCCGCTCCTTTCTGAAATGGCCAGCTGCGATGTTGCAAGTCCGATTTATATCGATCCCTCCGAAGTTAGGGCTACGGAAGAATTAACTACTTACGATATACGTACGAATTATTCCAATCCTTGGCGGGGCGGCTGGTGGCGTTTACGCGATATTGTAGATTATGAATTGGCTCTGACATACTCTCTATTAGAAATTGCGGGTAGTAATAAAAACGAAATTCTATCCGATTATTATAAAATGTGCAAAAGTGCTGTTGAGAAGGGGAAAGTAGGGAATCCGTTTGCTTATGTTATTCCTTCTATTCAAAATGATCCTGTCACAACCTCGAAAATGATAGAGATTCTTCAGATGGGGGGTGTGGAAGTTCATTACACTGAGAATGAATTTAAAATTGATAACATTACATATCCGGCGGACAGCTATGTAATTTTTCTCTCACAGCCAAACGGGAGATATGCAAAAGATTTATTTGAAGAACAGTCGTATCCCGATTTAAGAAAATCTAAACAAGAAGATCCGATTCAGCCCTATGATGTTGCGGGGTGGACTTTACCTTATCTTATGGGAGTGGACTTCCAGACTATAGAAAATCCTTTTGATAGCCAATTTAAACTGCTTACGGATGCAAAATACCCATCAGGCAAAGTTGATATAAAAGAAGGGAATTATTTTGTGGTTCAATCCGGTGCAAATGTAAATTCAACTTTGATCAATAGACTTCAGAAGAAAGATATTCCGGTTTATTGGATGACGGAAAAATTGAATGCCGATGCTAACGAATATCGTGAAGGCTCTGTTGTAATCCCATATAGTTCTAAATCGAAGGAATTAGTTAAAGAAGTGGCGGATAATTTACATCTTAACTTTGATGTTATCGGTGATATCGATAAAAATAAAATTAAAGAATTGAAAAAAGTAAAGGTGGGCTTATATCAGCCATATACAGCCAATATGGATGAAGGCTGGACGCGGCTCCTCTTGGAGAATTATGAATTTAATTTTGTCACGATGATTAACAAAGATTTTAAAAACAAAAAGTTGAAAGATAAATTCGATGTAATCATAATACCCGACATGGAGAAAGAGGTGATAAAAACCGGTAAGTATGGAGGAGAATATGCTAGATATAACAGACCCCAGCCCCCCGAATACAGCGGTGGTATTGAAAAGGAAGGAGTTGAAAATCTTAAAAAATTCGTTGAAGAAGACGGTGGTTATTTGCTGGTATTGGGAGAAGCATGTGAATTTGCTATCGAAGAACTCGGCTTACGTGTAAGGAATGCTTTGCAAAATGTTAAGAGCAAGGATTTTTATTGCCCCGGTTCATTGGTCAAAATCGAAGTAGACAATACTCAGTCAATCGGTTACGGTATGCCGAATGTAACTTCGGGCAACTTGACGAACAGTATAGTATTTCAAACATCGATACCGTTTGGAAAGTATGACCGCAGCATAATTGTCCGATACCCGGATAAAGATTTATTGATGTCGGGTTACCTGCTTGGCGAAGATTACCTTTTCAAAAAAGCAGCGGTCGTAGATGTAAAACAAAAAAATGGTCACGTCGTTTTATACGGTTTGAGAGTCCAGAACAGGCATTGGACTTACGGAACGTTCAAGCTTCTCTTTAATGCAATACATGCGGCAGGAATGGAATTATAATTTCTCATCTCACCCTAAATTCCTCTTGATTTAAAAGCCCCTTCTCTTGCTAGAGAAGGGGTTTGGGGATGAGTCATAAAGATTTATTCAAACACTTTCTCAAGCGCCTGGTACTTCGAATGCATTTTATCCACAGCGGTGATAATCTTCTCTTTATCGTCACCTTCGTTCACAATTGTAATCAATTCTTCTGCTGCATCGGAAAGATTTTGCCTTGCCGAAGAAAATATTTCTTCTTTTGATTTCAGCCTATCCGGTAGTGAGGCATTGTTGAGTTCATCCAATTTAGTTTTTAATTCAACAATTGATTCATTTATCTTCGCATAATTGTACTCAGGTATATAATAATGATAAATCATATACAGAACCTTGTGAAAAGCCTCTACCTCTTTCAGTACGGGTCTTATAGTTCTCACCAGATATTCGAACATTGAATGAACGTTTTCGGCTTCTTGTAATAAATTGACGGAATCGGTGTTAATGCAATATTGATGATACTGATCGATATGAATACCCAGCTTGGCAATGTTATCGTTCCATTGTTTTTGTTTATCGCGCAGAATTCCGGGTAATTTCGCTTCTCTCAGAATCTCATAACCTTGAGTAAGTTCCGGAGCGAGTGATTTCAACATCTTTATGTCCTTCGTCGGCCACGCAGTATGCCATAACTGATAAATTACATCATGAAAATCCGACAGCTCTTTCACTTCCCAACTGGTTTCGTTTGTTTGGTGTTCTTGCGAATAAACCGGACTTACAATTATGATCGCTGTTAAAGCTATACTGAAAATTATCCGTCGAAGCATTATTACCTCTTCCATTGTTTTAAAATTTTTGTTGTGCAATTTAATGAATTTCTTATTGACTTTAGAATTGATATTGATATACTATTAATGTTAATTCATGCCAAATTATTTTTTTTCGCTAAATGGAGATTATCCTCGTCATAATCGGATTACTTCTCACCATAGTCGGTGTACTCGGATGTATTTTGCCTGCATTACCCGGACCTCCTTTTAATCTCATTGCGGTAGTCTTACTTCAATTAGCCTTTCCCGATCCGCTCCGTGCCAACATGCTGATTATTTTTGTTTCTCTTACCATTATCGTAACAGGACTCGATTACGTTCTTCCCGTAATCGGAGCGAAAAAATTCGGTGTTTCGAAATATGGAGTGATCGGATCTTTCATCGGGATGATCATCGGAATATTTTTCACACCTGTCGGGATGATACTTGGTTTAATTCTCGGTGCTGTCCTAGGTGAACTGGCTGCCGGAAAGAAAAAAACTGAAGCATTGAAAGCCGGAGCCGTAACATTCTTTCTCAGCATTTTTATGATGCTTCTCAAACTTTCGCTTTCCATTGTAATGAGTTACTACTTCATCAAAGAATCTATCGGTTTACTTTTTTAACACTATAGTTTGTGATTTAATAACTACAATACAACTTTAAGGGAAATAATTATCAGCAAATTAGCTTTAAAAATATTATAATATCTTATATGTTTCATCCATATCCGGAAAGGAAATTTTATGCCGCACCTTATAGTCGTACATTCTCCGCTTGAAACCGAGGAGTCGGTTAAGAAAAGATTGGAATCAGAAATTGAAAACGTCATTCATAACCTGGATAATTTGAAAAATGCCGGACTTGTAAGCGGCTTGGAAAAAGCAGATGAGGTAATAAAAAATCTGAAGGGTGTAACTTCCGGTGTCGTGATTCTCGTTGCTACCGGCGGTACGGAGGAAATAATAGAAAAAATCACGATAGAAATAGAAGCCCCGATCTTGCTCTGGGTAAATCAGCAAAAGAATTCATTCGCAGCATCTCTCGAAGCTTATGCGTTTTTGAAAGATCAATTCCCAGTTAAACTATATTACTCTGAAAATCTCGATTCCGACCGTGAAAGAATTTCCGAATTCATGAATGTGTGCAGGGGAATAAGCAGAATCAATAAAGCTCATGTCGGTTTGATTGGTGAACCTTCCGATTGGCTGCTTCAATCGAAGAAGGTAAAGACTTTCGGAAATTTCAGAACAAAGCTGACAAAATTTAAGATAAAGGAGTTAACTGAATTGGTGGAAAGCATAACAGACGCCGATTCACACTCCGTTGCCGGGGAATTTAAAAAAAATTACGGCGAGGTGAATGTAACTGATGATGCTCTGCAAGGATCGGCAAAAGTTTACGTTGCTATGAAGCGTTTAATTGAAAAGAATGAACTTACGGCATTGACCATAAGATGTTTCGATCTCCTCGAAAATAAATATACCGCTTGTATGGGAATGAGTGTCTGTAACGACGAAGGAATTGTTTCCGGCTGCGAAGGGGATTTACATGCAACATTTTCGATGATGATCGGCGCTTATCTTACGGGTCAGCCCGCATGGATGGCAAATCCGTCCGGAATCGATAAAGCGAATAACAGTATAATACTTGCCCACTGCACTGTTCCATCCAAAATGATAGGAGACCTTTCCAAATCATCTTTGACGACTCACATGGAATCCGGATTAAGCACGGCAATTCAAGGATTGATGCAGAAGAAAAAAGTTACCATATTCAGAATCGGCGGGAATTTCGACAGGATAACTGTAATTACAGGGAATGTCGTTAATCCATATCTCGAAGATAAATCTCTCTGCCGGACACAGATCAAAATCAAATGCGACGGCAGCATTTCCAAATGGATTGAGGAATCACTTGGTAATCATCAGGTGATGGTGTATGAAGACATTACCGGGAAGCTTCAGGATTTCTGCCTGTTCACAAGGATAAAATTTCAATTGATCGAATAACTTTAGTAAAAAAATCAGCCATTGTTTTAAACCATATCTTCGATCATGTTGTCCAAAGCTAGAAATCACACAAACAAAGGAGGTTGATATGTATAAAATAAATTTAATTCACCCGCTATTTATAGCGTCTCTTTTTATCATACTGATCGGCTTTAATGGGTGCAATAAACAGGATGGTAATATAAGTTCTCCCGAACAAAATGAGTTTACTCAATCCGATATGCAGTTGGGAGATTTCGAGGATATAATGAACAACATAGTTGGACCTACATTAGATAAGGAAATGAGATTCGGAGATTTCCCTGGGCAGCACATGTCGAACAATCCCCAGCAATCTCAATTATTCCTCGGCAGGATTTTTAGAGACCTTAACCTAACACGCGGACAGAGAACGCTGGCACGCGAGTTTATCGACCAAAATAAAGAATGTATGCGTACTGCATTTGGACAGCTTAAAGATGCAAATGAAGAGATACTGCAAAATGCAAATGAGCAGAGAGATCAAATTCTTGAACGGCTTAGAGACGGAGAGATCACCGTAGAAGAGGCGATTGAATTGTTAAACACTTTACGGGAAGAAAAACGTGAAGAGATTAGAAACAATCCGGCTTCTATCGTAGCTCACGAAGCACTTTGCGAATGTAAACTTTCACTTCTGGATGATATCAGAATAATTCTTAACGAAGAACAGCAGGCAATGTGGGATGAATGGGTTGCGACGCTGCAAGGTCCCTGTTTCGAAGAGGGCTGACAAAATATAAATCGATGCATTTTAGAACCGGTTCACAAGAGCCGGTTTTTTTATTTAAAATTTGTTGTTAAATTTAACCTACCATTTGTAAATTCGCAATTTTAAGAATTGAGTTTATATGGAAGTTAAACTTAGAGTAGTAGAGACAAAACGGGATTTAAAAAATTTCATCAAACTGCCTGCGGAAATTTATCGGAATAGTAAACTATGGGTCTCTCCGTTTTATTCTTCACAAAAAAAAGTTTTTAATAAAAAGAGGAATAAATCTTACTCATTTTCCGATACAGTGATGGTTCTGGCATTAAGGGGAGATAAAGTGGTTGGAAGAATAATGGGGATAATAAATCATAAGTACAATGAATATAAAAATGAAAAGAATGCACGATTCACATTTTTCGATTGTTATGAGGATAAGGAAGTCGCTTCATCACTGATAAATTACCTTGAGATGTGGGCATTAGAAAAGGGGATGCAAAAAATAATTGGACCGATGGGATTCTCTGTTAGAGAACCAGCAGGCTTTCTGATTGAAGGTTATGAATATGAACCGGCTTTCGGAAGTAATTATAATTTCCCATATATGATTCAGTTTCTAGAGGACTTGGATTATCAGAAAGATGTAGATTATGTTTCTTACAAAATCCCTTTACGGTACACTGATGAAGCTGAAAAAATAATAAAACGGATCGAGTCGTCAGGAAATTTCAAATTAGTTGAATTCAAAAAACGAAAAGAAATGAAAAAGTATTTTCTA
>CAZKNM010000056.1:0-19103 GCA_964554135.1 uncultured Melioribacteraceae bacterium | reverse complement strand
TTGCGGGGACTTTTTACTTACCTGTCCGGCTCTGACGGATTAAAGATGTTAGGCACTTTTTATTTTTTTACAACAATTTATTTTAATGCAACCAACCTTTCATAATTTTTTTAACTATTGCACTCACTTAAAGAAAATGCAAATGGGGGCTGAACAAATACAATTTTAAGTTCTAATTCGAGTTACCACGCTACTTACTTTTTACACCAAAAATAAGTTTAATAAAATTTGGATTTGTTGAATTTATGGTTGTTAAAAAATTTTAATTTTATAAACAATGCCAAAGAACTCTTTTGCTTTTGTACAAACTTAGAAACGCCACTAAATTTATTTTGCAACAAATGGTAAGCCCCCATTTGCATTTTTTACTGGGTGCCTAACATATATTTATACGGAACCCCTTGGGATAACCAGCATCTTAGCAAGCTTTAGAAATAAACTTGATATTATTCACTTCCGGATACTGAGAAGGCATGGTCACATACTTTGCCTTCAGCATCAAAATCGACAACCAATATTTCAGTATAGGTTACGGTTCCAAATCCTTGAGCTTTGGAATATTCAAAAGTCCATCGCTCTGTGCACCCACTGGGATGGCCTTGAAGATTTGTTGTTATTGTGTATGGCTCGCCAAACCATCCGCGAATTTGTTCTTTGTTCTGAACACCGTTTCTAATTTCATCAATATGGGTTCGATCAATTTTATTTCCTGCAGTTGCACAACCAACTATTGTGATGATAAGTAATAGGCCACATATACTTTTAAACATGTTAACCTCCTTTAATACAAATAGATAAATAGAATGCACTAGGTAGTTTCAACTATTTTTCTCTAATCTACATAAAACTTGCTCATCCTTATCTTGCTTCTATTAGTCTTTAAGAAACCTTTTCTAACTACCAATATTTATGTGAGTATTAAATATATTATACAGAACTCCCATCACTTCCTCTACTGCTTCTTCCAGATATTATCTACCTGCGTATAGTAATTTAGATCAATCTTTATTCAGTATAAGTATGCAATCAGCGAATGTGATTTAACTGCCTCCATGTTTGTTATGCAGTTTAATCTCAGAAATTCCTTAATAATCTTGCTCAAAACCTGTAGCCTAATGTCGCAATCAAAGTAGGCACTACAGAGGAGGCTCCGCCAGGCGGCGCAAATGTTACAATTACAGGTAGTTCAACTCTAATATCTAATCCACTGGAAAAACTTCCACCAATTCCCAGATTGAAAACCATTCCACCTGCAGTCCCATCATCCGATTGCATAGTGCCACCTCCAGGCAAAGGTGTGCCCAGGCTCATGTCAGTGGTGCTTTTTTCTTCCCACTCAACATTAATGCTGGCTAGTCCCAAGCCCGTGACAAAAAAGAGACCGGGCTCACGGGGTGTATAACCGATGAGGTAGTTGGCAAGCAAACCAATTACAATAACGTTAGTCTTCTCATCGTATGTGTGCATGCCCTCATCGGTGCTTTCTTTAAAACTTCCACCAAAGAATATAACCCCTAATTCCAAAGGATTTTGGGGAAAGTCGATTAAGATATTGCCGTTTAAACCGTAAGCTATACCCAAGTTTATATCGGTCCCAACACCACCACGAATGCCGATCTTAATGGATGTTTGCCCACTTACAGTTTTTGCAATTAGAAATATTGCAACAATTGCTGCTAGATAAAATAGTGATCTTTGCATGTTTATACCTCCATTGTTTAGTGCCTAACGACGTTGCCGTTAAGCCGCCGCCCAGAACAGCAATGCTTAACTTGCAACCAATGTTTATAATTTGTAGCCGCCCGTATATTCAACCTCACGGGCGGCGACCTAACTTACATACACAAACTACGCTGAATAAAATGCCGAACGAAAAACGTAAACTTAAAAACTGCACTCAACTCAAACCGTTTCGGCGGTCGGTCTTGAGCGGCTGGTTATAAAGCGTGCTATATTAAGCTGATAAAAATCAATATCCATTTTCATGATATAAGTTAGAAACTTCCTTTTCGTTGATAACCCGATCATATATTCTAATATCATCTAAATCCCCATTCAACGGAAACCATTGATCAATAAATTTACCGAAGTATAAATCTTTTTCATTAGTTAAGGTCAAATCTAGATTTAACGTACCCATACCAATAATTGTATTATCCTTAAATATTTTATAATCGCCTTGATCATGTATAATAACAAAATGATACCATGTTTTGGGCTTTATTTCTGTTTTGATATGAATAGCTCCACCACGATAGCTACCCCAACTAATCTCTTCACTATCATTGTTAAAATATATAGTTAATTGTATACCATTTCTATCATGATCTTTCGCAAAAACACAATGAGAACCCTTTTTATTTATAGCCCCATATCCATTGATACCTTCTGGATCGTCAACTTTGACCCAACACGATATTGAAAATGAGGATATAAGTTTTAAACTAGGGTCATTTGGAACTCTGATATAACTTGGGTTTTTATAACCATTGAAGTGATATGCTCTGTCAGATTTTCCAAAGCGGTCTTTTGAATTAATAGGACCCCATAATTTACCATGGTTTTCATTACCGCTATAATCTTTGACATTTCCATTGAAAGGGTAATATGCTATTAATCCATCTGTACTTATTTTTTGACTGAAAGTAATACTAGTAAAGAAGAATATTGAAATAAAAATAAGTGTTTTTTTCATTTCTGAATCTCCTTATAAAATTATGATTTACAAATAGCTTTATAACTATTACTTATACGGCATAACCGCGTTAATTAATCTTTTCCTAATACTAGACAGTTCTTCCTACTATTAGGTAAATTAAAAATTGATCTTTTTCTTAACTAACATTTTAATTTATATGTCGAGACGCTGAATTATCGATCGGTAAAAGAATACGTGCAAGGTTCCCCAATAACTGAGATTAATATAACAAAAATTATTTAAATATGAATCAGCAAAGGACTGATAAATATAAAAACGTTAAACCTGCCTACGTCAAAATTCGACTTCAACCTTCGTGAAAAATCAAACTGCGGTTGACAAGCCGGCAGGCGGGAACGTTGAGACGACAAACTACGTATCAAGCACTATGAACTCCGTCACTAGGAAGCAATCCGCGTGAGGATAAAAAGATTAAGATTATGAGTAAGAGTAAGATTACGATTATGAGTAAGTCTGCCCGCCTCAGTTAGATGCTGATAAATCTGGCGGGATTATGATTATGAGTAAGCCTGCCCGGTTCAGCCAGAGGCTGATAAATCTGGAGGGATTAAGATTATGAATGAGACAATTGACAAGCAATACTCACCTCAGCACCCAGCACGTAATCTGCTTATTATTATCATAAATCATCACAATTAAATAAATCGTTGTTCCTTTCGTTGCAAAGTCGTAATATTACTCTAGGCAAAAAATCAGCGGTTTGTGAGGTTCCTATGAAAAAGGTGGATTATCGAATTGAGATTTGTAAACACATAAAAAGAAATTATCCCGATTTGTATCTTGACGCTGAAACTCTTCCCAAAGCGTATACGGGTAAATCGAAAATACGCGCCATAGTTTTAGGAGCCGATCCGAGCACAAACGTCTATAATGAAAGGTTTAAATACGTCTTCGGTTTGGAGAAAAAGGATTCCAAATATTTCAGAATTATCGGAGTCAATCTAGCCAGTCTCGGTTTAAGCCTCGATGAAATCTATGTAGAAAACATAATTCAAAATTACTGCAAGGTTGAGACTTCAAGAAACAAGATATGGTGGGAGTGTGCATTGATATGGCTTGAATATTTAAAACGGGAATTGGATGAAAAGTTTAACAGGAATGTACCGGTCTTTGCTTCTTCATGGGAAATATTTCAAGTACTTGTCGGTAAAAGACCGTTGAAGAATATTTCACCGCTGTCTATTTATACTAAGGTAAGAATTATAAAAGCCTCGGATAATTATCTCAACCGGAGTCTAATCGGGTTATTCCGTCACCCGCGGTATTTAGTTGCGAGATGGCCCAATTATGCTGCTGCTGTTAAAAATGAAATACCAAAATCTTGATGACGTTAAAGGAATAAATTACAAATCCCCGGTGCGGTACACGGCTTTTCATGGTTTTTGTTTACACACTCAGCTTCTTCAAATTATTTCTTTTTCTCTCGTTCGGATCGAGGTAAACTTTTCTAAGCCGAATTGATTTCGGCGTGACTTCCACCATTTCATCATCGAGAATATATTCGAGAGCTTCTTCGAGAGAGAATTTAACTGCCGGTGTAATCTTAATCGCTTTATCTGCACCGGAAGCTCTCATATTAGTAAGCTTTTTCCCGCGCTGTACGTTCACTTCTATGTCGAAGTCTTTGCTGTGCTCGCCGACTATCTGTCCCCTGTAAACTACATCCCCCGGATCGATAAAGAATTTCCCCCTGTCCTGCAGTGAATCTATTGCATAAGCCGTGGAGGGACCGTCACCCATAGAAATGAGAACGCCGTTTTGGTTTTGATTGATCGAACCTTTGAAATATTCATACTGGTAAAATCTATGGTGCATCATAGCTTCACCCGAGGTTGCGGTCATCATTTTATTTCTTAATCCCATTATGCCGCGTGAAGGAATATGAAATTTAATTTTCTGCAAATTCCCTTTATTCTCCATGTGAACCATCACGCCTTTACGCTGACCGACTATTTCAATCACTTTCCCGGATTGTTCTGCCGGTACATCGACTACAAGCACTTCAATCGGTTCGGCTTTTTTACCATTAATCTCTTTGTAAATTACTTTCGGTTCACCGACTTGGAGTTCGTACCCCTCTCTTCTCATATTTTCAATCAGCACGGATAGATGAAGCACACCTCTGCCGGAAACTTTATATGTATCGGGAGAGCCAGTCTCCTGTACACGAAGCGCAACGTTGTGTTCAAGTTCTTTAAACAGCCTGTCTCTCAAATGACGGGATGTAACATACTTACCTTCTTTGCCGTAAAATGGAGAAGTGTTCACGGTGAAAGTCATGCTAATCGTCGGTTCATCTATTGCAATCAAAGGGAGCGGCTCCGGATTTTCCGCATCGGTGATGGTATCGCCGATATCGAGATCTTCAACGCCGACCAACGCACAGATATCGCCGCATTCAACTTCTTCTACTTCTTTTCTTTCGAGTCCTTCAAAAACAAATAATTGTTTCAGTGCTGCCTCTTTAATCGAACCGTCTCTTTTGATAACGGACAGTTTTTCATTAATACAAAGTTTGCCCCTGAAAACTCTTCCGATACCGATTCTTCCCACGTAATCATTATAATCCAAAGTTGTGATCTGAATTTGTGTTGTTCCTTCATTAATCATCGGTGACGGGAGATCTTCCAAAATTGAATCGAGAAGAGGCGTTAAGTTTTTCCGTTGGTCGGTTAAGTTTTTCACACCCCAGCCGTCTCTGCCGCTCGCATAAATAACAGGGAAATCGAGCTGGTCTTCGAGGGCACCTATTTCAATAAAGAGATCGTATATTTCGTCAAGCACTTCTTCGGGCCGGTTATCGGGTCTATCGACTTTGTTAATTACGATCAACGGTTTAAGATGTAATTGCAAAGCTTTTTCAAGAACGAATCTTGTTTGCGGCATCGGTCCTTCGAACGCATCGACCAATAACAAAACACCGTCAGCCATTTTCAGCACCCGTTCTACTTCACCGCCGAAATCTGCATGCCCCGGTGTATCGATCAAATTTATCTTCGTATCTTTATAAATAATGCTGATGTTCTTCGAAAAGATGGTAATTCCCCGCTCCCTCTCGAGGTCATTTGAATCGAGGAATCTTTCACGTACAACCTGATTTTTTCTAAATATGTTGCATTGCCGGAGAATTTGATCGACCAGTGTTGTTTTGCCATGATCGACATGTGCGATTATGGCTATATTTCTAATGTTTTTCACTTTCCTGCCGAAATAAATAAAAAAAATAACCGGTGAAGAAACATATAATTCACATAGGATGCAAGCCGCCAGGCTTGTTATTTTATTAATACTCTGAAGATCGTGATATGAGATATGATCAGTTCAGTTTACATGCCGGCAGATCGCCGCTCCATAACAGAATTGGGGAATACTAAATTTCGCTTTGAGTTATAATCATATCTTAATCGTCAAGGAAACTCATACATGAGCGGTGCCGCATATCACGTTATATCTGCTTAGAGGAACAAAAGACTGAGATCGAACGTTTTGCAGAGAACTACACCATTCGTAGCTGTCATGAATGGTTGAAGGATGTTAAAGCGGCAGATGTTTATTACAGCAGGATCTGACAACTTGACCTCGTAAAGTAAACTAAACAGAACAAGTACTGGTAAAAATGGAACTAACAATAAGTGAAGAACGATTAGAAGCAGTGTTCAAAGGAATTCCAATCCCTTCGTACATCTGGCAGCGTACAGGTGATGATTTTTTTCTAATCGACTACAATAATGCTGCCGAGGTTTTTACTAATGAGCAAATAAAGAAATTTCTCGGCATAAGCCTCAGCAAGATGTACGAGAATTCACCAGACAAACAAGATATCGAACATGATTTTTTAAAATGTACTATTGAAAAGACAACCGTCATTAGGGAAATGTTATACCGGCTGAAAAGCACGGATGAAACCAAGAAATTGAAAGTCTATTATGTTTTTGTACCGCCTGATTTAGTATTGGTGCACACTGAAGACATCACCGACAGTAAAATAGCGGAAGAGAAATTAAAAAATCTTTCAAACGCAATCGAACAGACAGCAGACAGCGTGGTCATCACAGGCAAGAGAGGCGTTATTGAATATGTAAATCCGGCATTTGAAGAAACTACCGGTTATAGCCGGCAAGAAGCTCTTGGTCAAACTCCCCGAATACTGAAATCAGGCAAACATGACAAAACTTTTTACAAAAAATTGTGGAAAACAATTTTAAGCGGAAAAACTTATAACGGAACGATTATTAATAAGAAGAAAAATGGGGAAATTTACTGGAGTCAACAGACAATTACACCAATGAAGAACGAAGAGGGACGAATTATTAAATTTGTATCTGTTCTTAAAGATATTACTGCACTTAAAGAAAAACAGGAGCAAGAGTTTCGGCTGAATATCGCTCATGAATTTCAGCAAAAATTTTATAAATCAGAATTCTCCTATCCCGGGTTCGACATTGCAGGGAAAACGTATTCGGCTGTTGAGACTTGTGGCGATTACTACGATTTTATTTCATTGAAGGATGATTCTATCGGAATAGTTATAGGTGATGTTTGCGGTCACGGCATCGGGGCTGCTTTGATAATGGCAGAGACGCGTGCTTTGTTACATGCATTTTCAAAATTGGAAACCGACCCGGGAATAATTCTTACTCAACTTAATCAAGAACTTGTGGATGACCTTGACGATGTACATTATGTAACATTACTATTTGCCCGAATTGATCCTAAAAATAATTTACTTGAATACGTAAGTGCCGGTCATGTTCCGGCTTATTTGTTGGGTAATTCAGGCGAGAAAGATCAAATTTTAGAAAGCTCTGGAATTCCTCTTGGTGTTTTAAAAGACTACACTTATCACAAAAGTAAACCTATCAAACTCTCGCCAGGGAATATTTTAACTTTTATTACCGATGGAATAACCGAGACAATGACTCCAAACGAAAACGAATTCGGACATATAAGAACTCTCGACATCATCAAATCGCATAAAAAAGAGCCGGCTAAACAAATCATAGAACAGCTTTATAAAGAAGTTCGCTCCTTTTCTCTGCATCGACCACAGGAAGATGATATTTCGTGCATCATTTGTAAAATTAATCCGGTGTCCTAAGATTTTTCGTTTTTCAATTATCAACTTTGTTTTTAGACCTCACGTTATAGATCGTATAACTTATATTATGGTCTCATGTCAGAAGCAATAATTATTTATAGTTTTCTTGCATATATGTGTTGTTGATGGCCTATCGGTAAAAAGTAAGGGAATCTGAATCTGAATATTTCTTTTCTGTATTTGTGAAATAATATTTTCCAAGTCTTTGTAGTCGGATGATTTTTATATGATTGGATTTCATCCATACTTAATGAGAAATCCTTATTCGATTTGTTTTCATAAAAATCAAGTTTATGCTCATCAATTATTTCCGTTCTGCTAATATCAGAGATAACACCAAAATCTTTTAGAGAATGGCTTATATCTTCGCAATAGGCGTGAATAATCTTAAAACCACAATGCTTAAAAATACTACGTAAAGTTTTAGGCGGATAGTAATAGAAATGATTTTCAAGCAGATTAATTTTCAGTCCCTTTCTATTTGCAACCTTTAACACTGCGCCGTCTTGAACGCCATTTGGTGTTGAGCAATATACAGTACCGCTTCTTTTAAGAATTTTATTTGTTTTATTTAAAAATATCAGAGGATCTTGAACGTGCTCTATTACGTTATTCATTCTTATGTAGTCATAATACTCCTCTTTATTCTCAAGTGAATCCAAAGTTCCAAAGTGTACTTTAACATCTAATACATTGTTGACAAAATCAACAAGACTTTTAATTATTTCTAACCCTTCAGCTTTCCAATCAGAATTCTCCTCTACTCCTTTTAAGAATATCCCTTCGGCACATCCAATATCTAAAAGAATACCGTTCTTTCCCTTTCTCTTCAGAGTAAAAGAAAATTCTTTCCCTCCTCTGTATTGTGAAAGAGTGCCTCGCGATTTTTGAAGTATATTTAAAGCACTATTACCTTTAGAAACTATATCCATACCGGGCATCGGATTTGTAAAAATCAATCCGCAATTCGAACATTCAACGAAATTCAGATCAATAATTTGCCAATATTTTGCTTTTGAATGGTCAATAAAAGTCGTTCCACCGCAGAAAGCACATTTTTCTATTTCTCTCATCAAATTTTTACCTCGGTATTATTTAACGTACAGCGATTTCTATTTTTCTATACAAAAATGATATTCTATAAATCCGGAAAGAATATAATAAAAATTATTTGAAAGCAAACAAGCACAGTTATATAATTTTGAAAGCGGGCCGTGTTATTTAAGTTAAGGCTTAGGCACAGGTTGAGTGTATATAGAATATGGTATACGGTATAATGAATATACAGAAACGGTAGACGTTAAGACATCAGACTATGCATCCCGGCACCAAGAACATGATCTGCGGATGAATCGGGACTTCCCCATACCTTATGAACAAACTCCGGCGGAAAGCCCCTTCAGTCAAATACTTCTATACAGTTACCTTGCACTCGAGTAATTTATTTAATCCCCTATTTGATTTTCTTCGCGTGTACGTCGTTAGGACCCATGTGCAAAATCAATTCGGATACTTTTCCATCTTCGCCGGTTACAAAAGTCATAGTTGCTTTAAATGCTTTAACGAAAAAGTCTGTTTCCGTTTCGGGGAAAATCTGAACGGGTGGCTGTCCCGGCGGTGCAACAAAAAGATTTCCGTTCTGAAAAGTTACATCCAGATTATTTTCCGGTGCAATTTCATAAATACCCGAATACGATTTCAGGATATCTTCAGAGACATCGGCAACGGCAGCAGCCTGCGGTAATTCATATGACTCGCCGAATAAGATTGCCGCTAAGTCTTTTGCAATATCCTTTACCGGGGAATTAATATAATTGCTGAGAACAACAATAAATGCATCGTCGTCAACGTATCGTTTATCGTAACAGACGAATCCTTCAATTCCCCCGCTGTGCTGGAAACATACGTGTCCGAAATCTTCCCCTTTAATCCAGCCGTAGCAATATTTTCCGCTGTCGGAATAAGGTGTGAAAATTTTATCCAAAGAACTTTTCTTAACAAGTTTCCCCGTATAAAGACTGCGATCCCACTTGAACATATCTTCAACCGTTGAATACAGACCTCCACCTCCTGCAGGAAGCGTCATACTGATAAAAGGTGCGTTGATTAATCCCTCACCTGCTGGGAAGTAACCGTCAGCACGGTTCTTGATTACTTTGCTTTGGCTGTCCATGCCGGTATCATTCATTCCGAGCGGAATGAAAATAGTCTCGGTGACAAATTCTTCGTATGACTTCCCCGTTACAAGTTCAATGATGTAACTGAGTAATACATAACCTGAATTGCTGTAGCCATATTTCGTCCCCGGCTCAAAATCTAGCGGTTCATTTTTGAAAAAATCGATCAGCTCTTTTGTTGTGAGAGGATCGCGTTTAATATCCTCAAATCCGTCCAGCGCAAGAAGTTCCGGTATGCCGGAAGTGTGAGTCAATAATTGATGAATAGTAATTTCATCACCGCGGGGATAATCGGGAATAAATTTCGAGACAGGATCGGTTACTTTGAGTTTTCCTTCCTCTTCCAGCTTCATTATAAGAAGAGAAGTAAACTGCTTTGTTACCGAACCAAGCCGGAATTTTATCTTTGGTGTGTTCGGTACATCCAGTTCGTGGTTAGCCATTCCGTATCCTTTACTGAGAAGAACCTTCCCATCTTTCGCGATTAATACCGCACCGCTGAACCTCCCCAATTTTATTTGTGCGTTCAGATATTCATCGACTTGAGGCTCCAGATTCTGTGCGACAAGACTTGCACACAAAACAAGCGCCAAGGATGCAATAATTAAGATCATTTGTTTAACGGACATTTTTCCTCCGATATGATTTTTGAAAATTATTTTCAATCTTTTGACGCTAATTCAAGGGCATTGTTATGCTTCCGCCAAATAAGAATGACAAACATTTATTATTGATGATGAATAGAGCGTTAACAATGATGAAGTGATTTTGTCATTATCAATTGATTTTAACTTTTCCGGCTTTTATATTTTGTTTCAAATTGACGGACATATTAATGAAGAATCTGTGGAATAACATTTACTTAAGACACCTTGCATACTGGCTGGCGGCTTTCGCCGTAGTATTTCTATCCGTATTTATACATGAATCCTCGAAGATGGCATTGGAAATTGCCACGTTGATAATTCTGCCCGCTCCTCTGCCGGTCTACTCTCACTACTATGTTCTGGAGCGTTTCTTTGCCAATAGAAAATACTTACACTATGCAGTTTCATTTGCAGTGATAATTTTTATTTCGGGTTTATGGTGTGAATATATTTTCGATTTACTTTTCAGCGATCCCGGCTCTCATACCTCCGGTTACATCACGGCATTTTTCTATATAATCATTTCCACTGCAATGAGATATTCTTCGGAAATAATAAAAAATAAATATTACGTACAGGAAGCCGAATTCAAACAACTTCAAACCGAGGTCAGCTTGTTGAAATCGCAGATAAATCCACACTTCTTCTTCAACACGCTGAATAATTTATACGCATTGTCGCTTGCAAAATCGGAAGAAGTGCCGTCGGTCATCTTGAAATTATCCGATATGATGCGTTATGTCCTTGATACATCGAAGCAGAAGTATGTTTCGTTGGAAAAGGAAATCGATTTCTTAAAGAATTATATTGAGCTGGAAAAACTCCGTTTCGAGGAGAAATCTAAAATCACCATTAATGTAGAGGGAAAAATCGATGAATTGAAAATTGCGCCGATGCTTCTCGTTCCTTTTATCGAAAACAGTTTCAAACACGGGATCGGTGCATCTCACAGCGGAGGATTTATAAATATTAATATTGATTTCTCAGATGGATTTTTTAATTTCTCCGTTGTAAACAGCAAACCTGCTGACGGAATCGGTTTAAATGAAAAATCATCGAAATTGGGATTGGCAAACGTACAGCGCAGATTGGAATTGCTTTACCCCGATAAACATGTAATTAATATTAAAGATACAGACCAAACATTTGAAGTGAAACTTAAAATAAGCATATGAGAAATAAGTGCATCATAGTAGATGATGAACCGCTGGCACGGCAGATACTGAGAGGGTTCATCCAATCAATGGAATCGCTTGAGCTTGTAAAGGAATGCAGTAATTCATTCGAAGCGGCTTCCTTCCTTCACGAAAACAATGTAGACATAATGTTCCTCGACATTAAAATGCCGGGGCTTTCGGGAATGGAATTCCTGCGCACATTAGCAAAAGCACCGAAGGTAATCATCACAACGGCATTTTCGGAATATGCTTTGGAAGGGTATGAATATTCCGTTACCGATTATTTATTAAAACCGTTTTCATTTGAAAGATTTCTCAAAGCCGTTAACAAAGCGATAGATTCAAAACAGTCTAGCGTACCTCATACAGCCAAAGCAAAAACTAATTACGAAGATTTTGTTTTCTTAAAGACTGACAAAGCCGAACTGAAGATAGAGCTGAAAGACATAATATATTTTGAAGCATACGGCAATTTTGTTAAAGTCCACACCGAAGATAAAACCATACTGGTTTCACAGACAATGAAATCGATAGAAGAAAATTTGCACGGCGATAAATTTTTCCGCGTTCACAAATCCTACATTGTTTCATTCGATAAAATAGATAAGCTGGAAGGCAACAGCGTAAAGATCAGAGATAAACGAATACCCGTCGGCAAATACTACAAAAGGAACCTCGAAGAAGCGATAAAGCGATACCGCGTATAAGCTGTTTCAAGAGAACTCGAACAACTCAGACAAAATAAATTCCAATCTACTCTGCGGCTTTATTCAGAACATCGATAAACCTTTGATACAACTCCTCCGCATGCTGATGCGAATCGCCGATAGCTGTTATACCGAGTTTACCGTGTGTAGCCACCGCGCTGATAATCGAGAATACTATACCGGTATGACTTGTATGGTCAAAGTGAAGACGGTTGTTGCTTACTATATCGAACAAATCAGCAGGTATAAATTTTTTATATGCATCAGAATGGAGACTATCGGTTGCAAGGTAACATTTAACACGATCCTGCGCTGTCATATACTGACCGCTGTCCATACAATAATAACCCCCCGTCAAATACTGTAGAGTTAAGAAAGGATGAGTAGTAGCCCCTTTACGTAAATTAATTTCAAGCGCATATGATTTCCATTGTCCGTCATCACCGCGAACCACCATAAAATCGAGAGCAAACCTCCCTACTATACCTTCACGTGCAAAACGTTTGCCTACTTTTTCCGCTTCACGCATAATCATAGGACCGTAATCTTCGTTAGCCGGAAAACGGGAACCCATATAAATCTGTCCCGTAGGACCGCCGAGCATTTGATCGTGTGTTGACAGCAGTTCAACTTCACCAAGAGGTGTAACGCGCAATTGAGCACTCGGACTATGGATATCTTTCCCGGTTATCATCTCCTCAACTATTCCCCCTTTCCTATTCAGCTCTTCCATGTACCATTCATAAGTAACACTTTCGAGTTCGAACTTCATTTCTTTCAGTCTTTTTTCCAGGGCAGACTTTTCATTTTTATCCGATGGTTTCGGCAAACCGGTTAAATTGAGAGTTGCATTTCCGAATCCCGAAACACCGTCGTTATGTTTAACGATAACCTTTTTTATATCAGGTTTTTCAGATCGTAATTTGCATACAGCTTTAATAAGATCATCTTTAGTGTGAATGTTCTCCGCGCCGATAGGATGTTGCACACCTTCTTCGGTGAATATTTGCCGGCACCCGCTCTTTGTTCCGAATCCAAAAAACCGGGGATCAGCGGCATACATGGGAATACCCAGTTGCACAGCGAGATCGCGTTCAGGATCGGTAGTGAGAAACGGAACAAGATGTGCTTTATTCAAATCCGGAATACAACTACGGATTTTTTCAATTAACTCAGGACGTTCTAAAATTTTCAGCACCAGAACACGGTCGGATGAATCCTGCGGCGAGATCAATACCAACCGTTTTCTTGCATTGCTTATAGTTACACTAGGGAGAATATCCAAATAATAGTCGATTATTTCGTTGGGTATCGAAACAGAAGTTAAATATATTATACGAATGTGCGGCTGCCTCAATAAAAACAACATGAACAGCATCCGTTCTTCGTATGCCTGCCGTATTGAGAAATCCATTTTTACATCAGCAGCTAGAGATGGGAGTACTACAACTGTATTTTCTTCTTCAATTTCTTTTATCCCCGGATCGGTACGGCCTATCTGTTCCCAGAGAGGGATAAGCTTTTTCTGTAGATCGTCAAACTTCTCGTGGAGTTCGGCTTGTTTTGTTTTTTCATATTCTGCTGCCATTACAATTCTCCCATATGTGGAAATTGAAGATTCTGATTTACAAAATAATCAAGGTTCAGCAATACCGACATTTACTTCCGTAACCGGCAGAATATTTTTCAGTATTTTAGGATCGATCTCAACAAGGAATCCTCTCTTGCCGCCGTTTATGTAAATGCAGGACAAGTTGAAAATTGTAGATTCAACATAGACTGGGAGTTTCTGCTTTGTACCGAATGGGCTGACTCCTCCGGGGATGTAACCAGTGTATTTTGTTACTGCCTGTTCGGAAGCCGGTGAGACTGTTTTTACTCCGATGAACCGTGCAAGTTGTTTTGTGGAGACTTCTTTATCGCCGTGCATGATAACAATAAGCGGTGCTTTCTTGCCTGAACCGTCATCACTCTCCATTACTAAAGTTTTTATCGTCTCGCGTTCGGTAACTTGCAGAGATTCTGCTGCAACTTTGGTTCCCCCTTTATCCTCATACTTATAAAAATGTGGAGTGAAATTAACGTTAGCATCTCTCAGCATCCGTACTGCGGTTGTCATGGGTAAATCTTTTTTACTCATAAGCCCATTTCATCCACTTAATAATTAAAATTACTTTATGAATATCTTCTTTTGAAATATGCAACTACACCAACTAGGCTAATAACGACCCAAAACGATTCAATTATGAAAGCCGACAAGTTGAAATCATACATCAAGGAAAAAATAATTAGGACTGCACCGAATCCATTGAGAAGCGAATAGAGCAATTGTGAACTTTTGATTTTGTTCAACTGCAGCATTAAGTAAGCAATAATTATGGATGCAACACCAACACTCCCCACGATATCATAAAAAGTAATCTGCATTATCCTCACTATATTTTTTAATACAATTTTAACTCAACAAATCCAAATCTACTTTTATAATTCTGACTTCCTACGCATCCTTCCCTACAACCTCCCCGAATACAATCCCTTACTCTTTGTGACTTTAATATCTTTTAGTTCTGGTGCTTTCATACGAATTTCGAAAAAGAAACCGCGGTACGTACCGAGCGGATTCCATGTAAAGTTCATTTCCCAGCAATGGAGGTCGCGGTAAATGGTTATTTGCGGTGCAGAAATTTCATGTTCGATAAAATCATAACCGCCGCGTACCGTAAACTTCCAATTTTTAGTCAAGCTGAAACTCAAATTCAGACTCATCGTAGAAGAAATAACCGAGCTCATCGGTGCCGGTTTAGAAAAATTATAATTGTAGCTGAGATTCAAATCCCATGGTATGGTAAAATCCGCTGGTTGTTCATCATACAATGCGATGTAATCCTGCTTTTTGAAAGCATCATAATTAGTATCTTCCGTTTGATCCTTACCGGTTCGCGATTCACCGCTTATTTTATCCCCGGATAAACTTGTAGATAACGAAAAATTAAAATTGGTTAATCTGAATAAACCCTTGCCTTGTGATGAAAGAAATTTGTTTATTTTTCTCGTGTTGTCAAAATCATAAAATGTGTAAGAAGAAGAACCGGAAAAATTGAGAAGTTCACCGATCTGTGTTCTGTAGCTCACATTTAAATCGGAAAGTTTCAGACTGTCGGCTGCAAAGTTATATCCCATTCCTAAATTCAGATTCAACAGTTGAATCTTTTTCGCTGTCGATGTCGTGTCTGTCAAATCTTTCATCGTCTTCAGTTCAAAAACATTTCCAACCGAAAAACTTAAATTCTGCTGTTCACCTCTAGAGACACCGCCAAATACTTCTTTTTGATACTTATCATACCTTACTACGTCTCCATTTGCTTTTGTATATGAATCATAATATCCCCATTTGTCTTCAGAGAAGTCGGGTCTATAATTATAAGTTATCGATGGCGTAATGGTATGGCGAAACGCCTCGATGCCCATGAAGTTGGCATTGAAAATTCCGTAAAGTTTTGTTGAGGCTGAAACGCTGAAATCGAAAGTTCGAACGAAATTGATCTTCTTAACATCGCGTTCCACTAATGAATCTCTGAGGGTAATTTGCCCAGTTTGAGAATCGACATCCTCAACTACATAATTTTCTATCTGAGTATATTTATTGTACCATTTTTCAGAATAACTCACTCTTGGGGAAATATTGAAGTACCCGATCTTCGGAGATGCACTGGAAGAAATATTATGCTGTACGCCGCCGTGAATAGTCAAATCACCGCTGGTTTTTTTTCGGTCATTCCTAAACTGGGCTGAATAATTGTAACCGATATACTCATACCATGCCTGATCCCCTGATGAACTTATCTTACTCTTGAAAGGATAAGTAAGCGGTTTATTAAAGCTTATGTTTGGGAGCACTTCCGAAATATCCCCTGTCTCTAAATTTTGCGTACGACTGTAATTAACCGAGATACTGTTACCCGATTCGTCCCATTGTTTGCTGAAAGTGGCGTTTGAGACAATATTCTTAGTCAGAAGATCGTTGTAACTTATGCTATTATTAGAAAGATAGGAGGATGACTGAAATTGAAGATTCACATCCAACCTTGAGGTCGGATCGAACTGTTGATTATGGTAAACAGCAATATTCCAGTCTTTTTGTTCGGTGCGCCCTGGATCGCTTTCTTCACCGGTAGTTAAATTAGAGAATCCTCCGTTTATGCTCCCGCTAAAATCATACCGTTTCGCATAACGTATTCTGCTTCTGGCACCATAACCTCCTTTCATATAAAAATCCCCGGTTAGTGCCAGGTCAACATAATCATTTATCGCCCAGAAGTAACCGAAGTTTCTAAAATACTGGCCCCGAGTTGCAGAATATCCATATCCGGGTGCAATAATGCCGGATCTCCTTCCCGATTGATTCGGAAAAACACCAAACGGTAAAGGAATCGGGAACGGTACACCGCCTATATACATAAAAATCCACTTTGCAATAATTTTATCCCCTTGCATAACTTTCATTTCATCAGCCTGAAAATGAGTGTGGGGTGTATCGGCATCACAAGTAGTATACATACCATTATCAATAAAATATACACCTTTGTCTATTTTCTTAACTTTCTCCCCTTCATACCTTGAATTCTGCGCACGGTTTTTCGCGAGGGAAATAAATCCTCGCTGAGTCTTAAAGTTATATTTTATCTTCTGTCCCTCATAAGACTCACCTGCTTCGGTAAGAACTGGTGTCTGCAAATATTTGGTACCGGTCGGATCCGATGTATCCGGCAATCCAAATGCATCCAAAGTATTATCTCCAAAATTCACATCAATTTTTCCGCTCTTCAATTCCGACTGCTTATATTTAAGATCACCGGAACCAAATACAAACATTTTTTTATTCCTAACATCGAATGTCAATGAGTCGGATGCACTTGCATAAACAACCGCATCGACATCAATCTTTTTCTTCATAACGGTATCCTGAACGGCGAGTGAGTCGGATGCCCGAATAGTTAAAGAATCAATCCCGAACCTTGTGAGAGTCGAATCAATTATCTGTCCGAATGATTTGGCATACAACAGTAAAGTCAACGATATAATAAATATTTTCTTCATTTACATAGATATACTAACAGTCGGCAAAAACAAAAATATATGTAAATCAATTAAGACCTATAAAAAACCAATGCTGAAGCGCCTTTAATTCCAGCTTCGTTTTTAAGTTTTGCCGGAATAACCTTAATCTTAGGTTTTAACGGTATTACCACTCTTTCTTTTATACTTCTTTCAGTTGACTTGAACAACACATTCCCAAAACCAGCTAAGCCTCCTCCAATAATAATATTACAAATATCAAGTAGGTTAACAATAGATCCGAGCGCCACGCCCAATTTTTTGCCAACATCTTCAATGACTGCAGATGCATATTCATCTCCGAGCTTTACCGCTTTATATACTATTTTCGGAGTGAGTAAATTTTCATTTCCCTTAATCAGCTCCAAGATTTTGGAATCAGTATGCAATTTTAGTTCTTCCTTTACCCTATAGATTAAATATTTATTACCGATGTAGGCTTCGATACACCCCAGAGAGCCACAGTTACACTTCGGACCGTCACCGTTGATGGAGACATGTCCAATCTCACCAGCCGCCCCGTTTTCACCTCGGTATATTTTTCTGTCGATTATAATTCCTCCACCAACACCTGTTCCCAAAGTTATCATTATAAAATTATCAAGAGTTTTTCCAGCGCCGAATATAAGTTCACCGATTGCGGCAGCATTGGCATCGTTTTCTACAAAAACATCTTTGTCAAATTCTTTTTTAATTATCTTACCCAGAGGAACCGATTCCCAATCCGGGAAATTAGGTGGATTTTCTACTGTTCCTTTTTTTAGAATGATCGAGCCAGGTGAACCGATTCCAATTCCAATTACATTTTTTCGGTAACCTTTTATAATAAAGCCGATTCCTTTCTTTATCTGTTTGATTACCGTTTCGGGCCCTTTTTCTGCATAACTCTTCAATTCTTTCTTACGAATTATCTTACCCTTCTTTGTCACCAATCCGACTTTGATCGAAGTTCCACCCAAATCAACACCAACTGCATATAAGCTATCAGGCATTCTGCTTCTCCAATTAGTTAAATTGTTTTTCGACAATAGTGATTTGACCGGGATATTTTATTCTGCCTATCGGAGTACCGATTACAGGCTGTGCAATTAATTTTATATGCGATGTCGATCCGTCTTTACCACCTAATGCAAGGATCAGGTTTATTAACTGCTCATAATTTTTTTCTTTGAAAAATTTCAATAAATCAATACCGATACGGAGTGATATATTAGTCGATTCACCAACACCGGGGACAACTATTGCATTTG
Source organism: uncultured Melioribacteraceae bacterium (assembly GCA_964554135.1). Taxonomy (GTDB): domain Bacteria; phylum Bacteroidota; class Ignavibacteria; order Ignavibacteriales; family Melioribacteraceae; genus CAZKNM01. The sequence continues at coordinate 212 of CAZKNM010000056.1, read as the reverse complement.
AAACATCCCCGCTGATGGTTTCCTTTTCATCTATTAATAATTTGTAAGGGAAAGATTCCAAGGTTATATCAGTTCTCGGATATCCGCCGGTACCGTCGTTCGGATTTCTAGCTTCGATATTGATTACAAAATCAGCAGGGAGCTTTCCACTTGCAAAAGCACTTGTTAACTTCAATGCATCCACTGTGTTGAAATCTTTAATACTTTTTTTC